>QHVP01000278.1 GCA_003222295.1 Acidobacteriota bacterium
ACGTCGAACTTGTTCCGGTCGAAGCCCTTCGTCATCAGGTACTGCGCGACCGCGTCCGCGCGCGCCCGCGAGAGCCTCACGTTGGCGTCACGGCTGCCCACGTTGTCGGTGTTGCCGGAGACGCGGAGGTAGGCGCTGCCGAAGGTGGCGGCGAGGTCGACGACCTGGGAGTCGAGCACGGCCTTGGCGTTCTCGTCGAGCACCGACGCGCCGGTCGGGAAGTAGATCGAGACCGTCTTGGTGAGGATGGGGGCCGCGCTCGAGTGCGGGGCCGGGGCCTTGAAGTCGAACTCCGGCTTGCTCTCGGCCACGGACGTGCTCGCGCCCGGGAAGTACTCGGCGGCGGCCTCGAGGAAGCGCGTGTCCAGCGTCTGCTGCGCCGCGTTCACGCTCGAGATCTTCCCGATCTTGCGCCAGATGTTCTGCGCGCTCTGGTAGATCGAGAAGTAGTTGACGATCGAGCCCTGCGGATTGAAGAAGGCGCGGTTCTCCGCGTAGTCGGGGAGCTTGACGTCGTCGAGCATGCCCTTGGCGTCGTCGAGGGTGTTGACGCCGGTGAGGCTCTTCTGGAGGAGCACGGCCGCCTTGTCCGGGTTCTTGCGCACCATCTCCACGCCGCGCAGCCAGCCCGCCACGAAGCGCCGCGCATCCTCCGGGTGCTGATCCAGGAAGTCGCCGCGGGCCACGAAGATGTCCGCGATGAGGTTCGTGGCCTCCTTGGTGGAGGCGAGGATGTGGCCGCCCTCGCGCTCGCGGGCGGCCACGTAGACGTCGGGGGACCAGCTCACCGCCGCGTCCACCTTGCCCGCCTTGAAGACGTTGGCCGCGTCCACCGCGGAGGAGGTGAAGACCCAGCTCACATCGCGGTTGGTCAGCCCGCCCTGGGTGAGGACGTACAGCGCGAAGAAGTGCGAAGGCGTGGCCTCGGCGCAGGCCAGGCGCTTGCCCTTGAGGTCGGCCACGGACTTGATCGATCGGTCGACCGCGATGGCGTCGCCGCCGCGGCTCCAGTCGTACTGCATGATGGCCTTGGGGCCCAGCTTGCTCAGCCCGCCGTACTCCAGCGCGTAGGCGTCGACGGTGGACCACATGATGTCCACCCCGCCCTTGTCGCCGCCGGCCCGGAAGGCGTCGCGCGATTTGTCGAAGTCGTCGATCTGCAGCAGCTCGACCTGGACGCCGAAGTCACGTGAGAACGTGCTGTCCGGGTTGGGCAGCATGCCGCCATTCGCCATGATGCCGCCCGCGTAGCCGCCCCAGAGCACGATCGCGACCTTGATCGGCCGCTTGAGCCGCGACCCGCCAGAGATGGCCGCGCCCGCGGTGGTCGCACCGGCCGGAGTGGCCGCGCCGCTCGAAGAGGCGCCGGAGCCGAAGTCGTCCTTGGAGACGGTTCCCTCCGCGCGCCGCTCCGGCGCGAGCACGCCCGTGATGCGCGCGAGCACGCCGTACTTGTAGAGGCCGTAGCCGAGGAGCG
Source organism: Acidobacteriota bacterium (assembly GCA_003222295.1). Classification (GTDB taxonomy): domain Bacteria; phylum Acidobacteriota; class Vicinamibacteria; order Fen-336; family Fen-336; genus AA29. The sequence goes on from QHVP01000278.1 coordinate 1,478, forward strand.
AAAGGCCGGCCACCACGAACAGGAGACGACCCAGGGGCGTCAGCTCACGAGCCATGATTTCCTCTTCTTTGATCTCAGGGGGGGAACGCCACTGGACACCGCAGATGCAGTGGGCTCCCCCCCTGAAACCCCCCATCGCGCGGTGCCGCCAAAATGAGGCGCCACCGCGCTCACTGGTCGGCTTGGAAGCGCACTCACGCGGAGGGCTTGGGCGGCGTGGAGCCCTGCAGGGAGCCGGCGGTGATGGGGTTGTCCGGCGCCTCCACGAAGTTCGCCACCACCTCGTGCAGCCGCTCCTCCTCGCGCCGCTTGCGGATCTGCAGCTGGGAGAAGGCCTTCTCCGCCCCTTCCGCCGCCGCCTTGAGCCGTTCGATCTCGGCGTTGATCTTCGTGAGCAGCGTTTCCATCTCCTGGCGCAGCTCGCGCACGCGGGTCTCGTTCTTCGCGCGCAGCTCGTGCAGCTCGCGCTCCTTGGCCGCCTCGAAGGCGTCCAGGGCCTTGTCGCGCCGCACCGCGTCCGCGATGACGTCCTTGACGTCCACCTGCGCCGCCTCCAGGGCGGCCAGCACGGCCTGGGCGCGCACCTCGCGGCTGAGCGAGCTCAGGCGCTTCCCCTGCAGCATCTCCGCGATCTTGTCCACCCCGTAGCCGTGATCGGGGATGGTGACCCCGGCCTCTTCGTACACCGCGCCGAAATCCTCGATCTCCATCGCGACGCCCGATCGGGCGGGCGGGGGCGGTGGCGAGGCAATCTCTTCCGCCGGGATGTCCCGCGGCTGCGGACCGCGCGCCGTCGCGGCGGCGTCGGCTCCATGCGCTTCGCCGCCGGGCGACTCCGGATCGACGACGATGAGGCGGACGCCTTTGCTCACGAAATCGCTGAGCTTGCCCATACCCCCCGCACACAGATAAAACGTACGCCACTCCCAGGGGTTCCCCGGAATCGGACATCTCATTGAGGCGCAGCACTTTGTAGCAATGCCTTGAGGCCCTGTCAAATGGGTGTACGATCGCGCCGTCGATGCTGCAGATCACGCGCGACGACCTCCAGCCCGTCCTCGCCGTGCACCAGGGCACGCAGGCCCTGCGCGGCGCGGTCGAAGGGGCCGGCCCGCCGCCACGCCTCCTCTCGGTGATCGCGCGCTACATCCAGTTCAACTCCGCCTTCGGGCCCGGTCTCGCCAACCTCGCGGGCGAGATCGCGGCGCGGCAGGGGCTCTTCCAGGACCCGGAAGAGGTCGTCCGGATCCTGGCCGATCGCGCCGCGGAGGTCGCGGCCGACTTCTTCTACGCCGCCGTGGACGAGTTCGACGACCGCGCCACTCCGTGGCGTGACACGCATCGCACGCTCGCCCAGGCCACGCTCAAGGGCATGGGGAGCTTCTTCGGCTACACGCCCGCGCAGCTCAACGACGTGCTGCACGTCAACCCCGCCACCGAGGACGCCATGGACCTCGTCTGGGAGGGTTACGGCGTGGGCGCGAGCCTGGAGGAAGCCCGGCTGTTCCGCGCCATGGGTTTCCACACCGGCAGCGAGATCCTCGCCGACCAGGAGTTCGTGGTCCTGGACCAGACCCTGCGCGCGCGCCGGCCGGACATGGTGGCGGCTCTGGAGAAGATGAAGATCCCGATCCTCGGGGAGCGCCACAACGCGTACTACTGGGTCCGCATCCACACCGGGGTCGAGGCCGAGCACTTCGATGCCGCGCTCAAGGGGGTCAACAACGCCCTGCGCTTCTACGCCGGGCGGGAACCGGTGGCGATGGTGAAGGGCTGGATCCTGGAGGGCTTCCGCACCTTCGCGGACGTGCAGGGCGAGTTCATGGCGCGCCTGGGAGAGCCCTGAAGGTCCTCCGTCTCGTCGCGGCGTCCGCCGTCCTGTTCTCGGTGTCGGCGGCGCTCTTCTCCGCCTGGGCGCAGGGCGAGACCTACGACGAGCCCGCCCACATCGCCTACGCGCGCCGGCTCGTGGCGACGGGGGAGACGGAGAGGCTCTCCGTCCTGCACTTCAACTCGAAGACGCCGGGCTCCGTGCCCAACGCGATCGCCCGCCAGGCCGCCAAGCAATGGCTCGGGGTCCGCGGCCCCGGCCGGCTGCTCTTCTTCGCGCGCCTGCCCACCGTGCTCACGCTCGCCGTCCTGCTCGCCGCCGTCTTCGTGATCGGCCGCCGCTTCCTGGGCGAGGCCGCCGCCTGCCTGGCCACCACCGCCTGCGCGCTCGATCCCAACCTGATCGCCAACAGCTCGGTCGCGACCGTGGACACCCTCTACGCGCTGGCCACGCTGCTGACCCTGGGCGCCGTGCTTTGGCCTCGCGTTCGCGGTGAAGTTCTCCGCATTCCTGCTCGTGCCCGCGGCGGTCGTGTTCCCGGTCCTCATCCCGCGGATGCGCGCGCGCCTGTGCACGTGGAAGGTGGCGGCAGGGGCGCTGGCCGCCGGGCTCGCCATGCTGGCCGTGATCGGCGCCGCCTACCGTTTCCACGACTTCGGGACCGAGATCAACGACATCGGGTGGCGGTCTCCACTGATGCTGCGCCTCCACGGCCTGGCGCCGCACCTGCGCCTGCCCCTGCCCGCCGACTTCGTGACCGGGTTCGACCTGCTGGCGGTGGCGGTGGACAAGGACTACCCGGTGGTCGTCCTCGGCCAGTCCCATCCACGCGGCGTCTGGTACTACTTCCTCGTGGTCTGGCTGCTCAAGGAGCCGGTCCTGCTCCTGGCCGCGCAGCTCTACGGCCTCGCACGCACCGCGGCCACCCGCGCGCTCTGGACCGATCCCACTCTCGCTTATCTCGGCCTGAACCTCACCCTCAGCCTCGCCTACTTTTCGCTGCTGTTCGCGACGCAGGTCGGACTCCGGTTCGTCCTCATGTGCCTGCCCATGGTCGCGCTGATCGCGGGTGCGGGCCTGGCCCCGCTGGCGGCGACGGCGCGCGGACGCCTGGGCGTGGTCGTGGTCGCGCTGGCGGCGCTCGCGGAGAACGTGCCCTATCTCGGCAACCACCTCGCGTTCACGAACGCGGCGGTCTGGCCCAAGCGCGAGGCCTTTCGTCTCCTGACCAACGCGAACATCGACTGGGGCCAGAACGACGACAAGATCGGCGGCTGGCTCCAGGAGAGGGGACTGGGCGCCGCCGCGTTCAACCCGTTCCACGCGCTTCCGGGCGAGAACGTGTTCGATCTCAACGCGCTCGCGGGCGTGGGCAAGTTCCGCCAGCACCTCTGGCTGCGCGAGCACGCCTCCCCCCGCGCGCACCTGGGCCACACGTACCTGTGGCTCACGATCGACTCCCCCACCTACGAGCGCCTGCTCGATGAGAGCCGCCATCTCCGGCCGTCCGCCGTCGATGCGCGGCTCTGCGAGGGTGCGTCTGCCGCGGGCCCCCTGGTGGACGGAGCGGCCGTCTCGCTGCCGGACCTGGGACGGACGCAAGGGCTCATCCTCTGCGTGAGCACGCCCTCGCGGCTCCACCTGGGACTCTTCGCCGAGGAGGGGACGGTGGTGCTCGGACCCGGCCGTGAGCCGCTGCGCGAGCAGCCGCAGCTCGGCCCGGGGCAGCAATCCTGGTATCGCCTCGAGCCGGGCACGAGCGCCCTGGCCGCGTTCTCCGCGAGCGGACTGCGCGGGCGCTGGGCGGTGCGCGGCGGCGCGGCGAGGCTGGCCACGCGAGCCGTCCCGGTGGAGCGCGGCCTGATCGCGGAGGATCCGGCTAGTCCTCGGTGACCTCGTCGGACAGCTCGTTCGTGTCGGCGGTGCCTTCCCCGCGCGGGAAGTGCATGGCCAGCGCCTCCCCGACCCGCGCCACCCCCTTCACGATGCCGTCCGTGTAGCGTCCCGCGCGGAAGTCGGTCTCCATGGCCGCGGCCACGTCCTTCCAGAAGTCCGGGCCGCAGCGCGCGTGGATCCCCTCGTCGCCGATGACGGCGAAGGCCTGGCTGGCGGGCGCGACGAAGAGCAGCACGCCGTTGCGCTCGGCCGTCCGCGTCATGCCGAGAGCCTCGAACTGGCGGGCGGCGGCCGCCTCCACTGCGTTTGGCTGGACCTCTTCCACCGCTTGCCTGGAAACGTGGACGCGCACCTCGCCGCGCGAGCGACCCTCCGCGTCCTGGATGGCCTTCACGATACGGTCGTGTTCGAGGGCATCGAGAAAGTTCTTCGTTTGCATGGCTGCCTCACCAGCTACCGGACGCGCCGCCCCCGCCGAACGCGCCGCCGCCACCCGAAAACCCGCCGCCGCCTCCTCCTCCGCCGAAGCCGCCCCCGCCAAAGCCACCGCCCCCGAGGCCGCCGCCGCCCCACCACCACGGGCCCCCGCCGTAGTAGCCGCGCCGGCCATACGTGCGGCCCTGGCGCCCGCTCCGGCTCATGGCGATGACGATGAAGAGGACGAGGAGGACGAGGAAGAACGAGGATCCGAAGCCGCCGGAGGTCGGGACGGCGCGAACCGGCGCCGGCGAGGCGGTGTACTCGCCGCGCGTGGCGGCCATGATCGCGTCGATGCCCGCCTCCAGGCCGCCCGCGTAGTCGTTGTTGCGGAAGGCGGGGACGATGCGCTCGTCGATGATGCGGTGCGCGGTCGCGTCCGGAAGCGCGCCTTCCAGGCCGTACCCGGTCTCGATGCGCACCTTCCGGTCCTTGACGAATACGAAGAGCACGGCGCCGTTGTCGAGCTTCTTCCGGCCGACGCGCCAGGCCTGCGCGGCCCGGACGGTGAAGTCCTCCAGGGAGGCGGACGGCAGCTCGGGGAAGACAGCCACCACGATCTGGCTGGAGGTCTGATCGTCGAAGGCCTTGAGCTTCTGGTCCAGACGGGCCGCGACGTCCGGCGCCACCACTCCCGCGTAATCGTTGAAGTAGCGCGCGGGCGCGGGCGGGGGGGATTGGGCGCGCGCGACGGCGGCGGCGAGGAACACGGAGGCGGCCAGAGAGACCACCACCCCCGCTGGGCGGATCATCGGGGACCTAGGGCCGCGCGCTCGGCGCCGCGGGGAGCGCACGCGGCGAGCCTGCGGGCAGTGCGGGCGCGGGCGAGAACTCGAACTGCACCTTGGGGGCCTGCGCCGCCTCCGGCTGGGCCTTGAAGTAGCCCTTTTCGTGGAATCCCATCGGACCGGCCACGAGCGCGGTCGGGAAGCGCTGGCGCGCCGTGTTGTACTCGCGCGCGGCGTCGTTGTAGCGCATGCGCTCCACGGAGATGCGGTTCTCCGTGCCTTCGAGCTGGGCCTGGAGGTCGCGGAAGTTCTGCGTCGCCTTCAGATCGGGATAGGCCTCGGCCACGACGAGCAGGCGCGACAGGGCACCCGAGAGCTGGTCCTGCGCGGCCTGGAAGCGCGCGAAGGCGGCGGGATCGTTCGGGATGCTGGCCGCGTTGGGCGGGGCGGCCTGGCCCACGCTGGCCCGGGCCTTGGTGACCGCCTCCAGCGTGGACTTCTCGAAGTTGGCGGCTCCCTGCACGGTGGCCACGAGGTTCGGGATGAGGTCGGCGCGGCGCTGATAGACGCTCTCGACCTGCGCCCACTGCGCGTCCACGGCCTGGGAGAGACCGACCAGGCGGTTATACGAGCCGGCGGCGACCACGGCCAGGATGACGACCAGCACCACCACGGCGGCCAGACAGCCGAGTCCCTTCTTCATTCCGGCGTCCCTCCTCGTTCTTTCAGGATGTCAGAAACCCGCGCCGTGCGCGCGGCTCAGCGACGAGAATGGCACGTCCAGGATCGGGTACTGCGCCCAGTCCTTGTAGTCGTAGTGCCACCACTCCGAGGAGTAGACGGTGAAGCCTTCCGCCTCCATGGCCGCGCGCAGGAGCGCCCGCCGCGCCCGCGCCTCGACGGGGCCGCCCGCATAGTCGGGATAGGCGCGCTCCGTCATCTCGTCGTAGCCGCTCGGCATCTCCACCTCGCGCCCCGTGGCCAGCTCGTACAGGGAGAGGTCCACCGCGCAGCCGCGGTTGTGGCGCGAGCCCTGGCGGGGGTCGGCCACGAACTCCTTCTTGTCTTCCGGCGTCACCTCCCAGAACAGCTTCGTCACCGACCAGGGCCGGTAGCCGTCGAACACCACCAGGCCGTAACCCTGCGCGGCCAGGGCGCGGTGCGCGCGGACGAGGGCTTCCGCGGCCGGACGCTGCAGGAACGCGCGCGCCTCCTTGTAGACGGGGCGGCCGACGAAGTTGTGGGCAGTGGCATAGCGGATGTCGAGGTGGATGCTCGGGTCGAGGGTCACGATCTCCACGAGGTCGGGCGCGCGCTTGCCCGTCTCGACGGTCGGGCGCAGGGCGGGCGCGCAGGCACCGGCCAGCAGCGCCGGCCACACGGCCAGCCACCCCGCGTGAACGCGCCGCGAATTCGCGCCCGGTCGTTGACGGCGAAGCTCGGCGCACTCGATCATCGATCGAAGCTCCCCTTCACGGAGAAGCATCATGACACCGATCGAAGACGCATCGGACGCGGAGGACGTCGGCGCGGGCGACGCCTTCCACGCCGGCCCCGAGGTCAACGTCGGCGGCTTCGAGCGCGGGGCCTCCCTGACCGTGGGCATGGCCCTCCTCGCCCTCGCCCTGTCGCAGCGGCGCGCGCGGGGGGCCTTCGCGCTGAGCCTTCTCGGGGCGTACCTGTCCTGGCGAGGGGCGACCGGCCATTGCGCGCTCTACGAGGCCCTCGACACGGGCAGCGCGGAGGACGAGGAGGAGGGCCGGCTCGCCGCGGGGGCTCACGACGACGTCTCGATCGAGGCCGCCGCCACCATCGCCCGGCCGCCGGAGGAGGTCTACGGGTTCTTCCGGCGCCTGGAGAACGCGCCGCGGTTCATGGCCTTCATCGAGGCGGTGCAGGTGATCGACGCCACGCGGTCGCGCTGGGTGGCGCGCACGCCTACCGGTCAGATCCTCGACTGGAAGGCCGAGATCATCGAGGATCGGCCGGGCGAGCTCATCGCCTGGCGCTCCGATCCCGGCGCGCTCGTGCACCACGCGGGCGCCGTCCGTTTCCGCCCCGCCCCCGGCGGCCGCGGGACGGAGGTGCGCCTCGACGTCGAGTACGACCCGCCCGGCTCCGCGCTCGGCCGCACCGTCGCGCGCCTCTTCGGGTCGGCGACCGAGTACCGGGTGGAAGAGGACCTGCGCCGCCTGAAGCAGCTCCTGGAAGCGGGCGAGACCGCGACCACGCGCGGCCAGCCGAGGTGCCCGGCGAGCGTGCCGCCGGCATGAAAGCCAACTGCTGGTTCGGTAAGCACGACGTACGCCTGTGCGAGGTTCCCGAGCCGCAGCTCCTGAGCCCGCGTGACGCGATCGTGCGCGTCACGCTCACGAGCATCTGCGGCTCCGACCTCCACCTCTACGACGGCCACGTGCCGAGCATGCAGGAGGGCGACGTCCTCGGCCACGAGTTCATGGGCGAGGTGGTCTCCGTCGGCTCCGCGGTCGAGAACCTGCGGCCCGGCGACCGCGTGGTGGTGCCGTTCGCGATCTCCTGCGGGCGCTGCTTCTACTGCCGGCGCGAGCTGTGGTCGCTCTGCGACAACTCGAACCCGGGCTATTCGCACATGTTGGGCGGCTACGCGGGCGGGCAGGCGGAGATGGTGCGGGTACCGTTCGCGGATGCGGGGCCCCTGAAGATCCCGGCCGGGCTGCGCGACGAGCAGGTGCTCTTCCTGTCCGACGTCCTTCCCACCGGCTACATGGCCGCGGAGAACTGCCAGATCCAGCAAGGCGACGTGGTGGCCGTGTGGGGATGCGGGCCGGTGGGGCAGTTCGCGATCCGGAGCGCGCGCCTCCTCAGGGCCGAGCGGGTGATCGCGATCGACCGCGAGCCGGCCCGGCTGTCCATGGCCGCGGCCGCGGGCGCGGACGTCATCGACTTCAGCGCCGAGCACGTCACCGAGCGCCTGACCGAGATGACGGGGGGCCGCGGTCCCGACGCCTGCATCGACTGCGTGGGGCTCGAGGCCTACGGCCGCAGCCCCGACGCCCTCTACGATCGCGCGCGCACCACGCTGATGCTCGCGACCGACCGTCCGACGGCCCTGCGGCAGGCGGTCAAGGCCTGCCGGAAGGGCGGCGTGGTGTCGATCGCCGGCGTGTATGGCGGCTTCGTGGACAAGCTGCCGCTGGGCGCGGCCTTCGCCAAGGGCCTGACCTTCAAGATGGGACAGACGCACGTCCAGCGCTACCTGCGGCCGCTCCTGAAGCGGATCGAGGACGGCACGATCGATCCGACTTTCGTGATCACGCACCGTGTGCCCCTCGAGTTCGCTCCCGAGGCCTTCGACATGTTCAAGCACAAGCGCGACGGATGCGTGAAGATCGTGCTGACGCCTTAGACATATACCGCGCAGCCGCGGCGCCGCATCTCCTCCCGCCAGGGGCGCGGCGCGTCGAGCTTGTTCCAGCGCAGGTCGAGCTTGCGCAGGCGCGGCAGGTCCCCGACCAGCGCGGGCAGGGAGGTGAGCCGATTGGCGCGGAGGTCGAGGAATTCGAGACTCCCGAGCGCGCCCATCTCGCGTGGGAGCGACACGAGCGCGTTGTGGCGCAGGTCCAGATGCGTGAGGCTCCGCAGGCGGCCGATGGCCGCGGGCAGGTCGGCCAGCCCGTTGTCGCTGAGGTGCAGCTCCTGGAGGGCGGCCAGCTCCCCGATCGCGTCCGGCACGGTGCGGAGCTGATTGCCGTAGAGGCGCAGCTCGACGAGGCCCTGCATGTCCCCGATGGAATCGGGCAGCGCGGTCAAGCGATTGTTCGTGACGCTCAGGTAGCGCAGGTGACGCAGCCGCGTCACCGGCGCGGGCAGGTCGGCCAGGCGGTTGTGGCTCAGATAGAGGAAGGAGCTGAGCCTGGCGAGAGTGCCCAGCGCCTCCGGCAGGGCGGCCAGCTCGTTGTGGCCGAGGTCGAGCATCTCGAGATGCGCGAGATCGCCGATCCGCTCGGGCACCGATGCGACGCGCGTCTCCGCGACGATCAACGCGCGCAGCTCCTTGAGGCCCCAGGCCGCCTCGGGGACGGACGTGAGCGGAGCGCGTCGCTGAGCGTCCGCAAGGCCTGGAGGCGCCCGAGCCCGTCCGGCAGGCGCGCGAGCGGGTTGCCGTCGAGGTGCAGCTCCTCGAGGCGGGCCAGCGCGACGACCTCTTCCGGGAGGGATGCGAGCTGGTTGCCGTCGAGGTGGAGGCGGCGCAGCCGTGTGATCCCGCCGATCGAGGAGGGCAGCGACGTCAGCCGGTTGCCGGTGAGATCCAGCGACTCCAGATCGGCGAGCTCGGCCAGGGAGCCGGGAACGGACTCGAGGCCGGCGCGGCGTGCCGACAAGGCGACGACGGCATCGCCTTCCGCGTACGCGCCGACGTCATCGGGAAGACGCGTCGGGATCTCGGAAGAGCCGATGCCGCGCAGCGGAAGCGGCGCCCCCGCCGGGAGAGAGCCGCGGTCGCGCAGGAGCGCGGCCCAGTCGTCCAAAGCGAGCGCGTCGCGCGGGCGCAGGATCACGCCGCTACTCCGCCCTCGCGGGCCGGCGCTGCGCGTCCTCGACGGTCACCACGCGAAAGCGGATCCGATCGCCGGCGGTGAGCTGACCGAGGCGGCCCACGTCGGCGCTCACCACCGTCGCGATCTTCGGATAGCCGCCCGTGGTGGGACCGTCGCCCAGCATCACGATCGGCTGTCCGCTCGGCGGCACCTGGATGCACCCGGGCACCATGCCGTCGGTCAGGATCTCGCCCGCCGCGCGATGCGCGAGGGGGGGACCGGCGAGGCGGCAGCCGATGCGATCGGACAGGGGATCCACCTCGTAGGTCTCGCTCTCGAGCCGTGCGCGCGCCTCGTCCGTGAACATGTCGTCCTGCGGCCCGGCCACGACACGCACCACCACAGAGGCGAGGATGGCGAGGCGAGGGTGAGGTCCGGGACCTCCGCCCCGGCCGCCGCGCGACCGAGGGACAGGTGGTCGCCGGCGGCGAGCGCGCGCCCGTCGTACCCGCCGAAGCCGGCCACGAGGTCCGTCGCGCGCGATCCCAGGACGTCGGGGACGGTGATGCCGCCCGCGAACGCGACGTACGCCCGCAGTCCGGCCCGGCGCTCGCGCATCGTGAGGACGTTGCCGGTGCGCGCGACGACCGCGCGTCCGAGCGGCACCGGCCACGGGCCCAGGTCTGCGCGCTCGAGGATCGCGCCGAGATCGGCGCCGGCCAGGGCGAAGCGCGTCGTGGTCAGGAAGCGCAGGGTCGGTCCCATGCCCGTGCCCTCGAGGAGCGCGGCGTCCTCCGCGTTGCCGACGGCGCGGTTGGCCGCGCGCGCCGCCTCCGGATCCAGGAAGCCGCACCAGGGCACGCCCAGGCGCCGATGGCCACGCCGGCCGCCGTCCTGGACGGTCGTGAGCAGCCCGCCGTCGACCACCTCGATCCTGGGCACGCTCGCCGGAAAGGGCTGGGTGCGCGGCATGTCGGCGTCGACGGCCAGGTCCGAGGCCAGGAAGCGCACGCGATCGCCCGCCTGGATCAGCGCCGGCGCGTCCGCGAAAGGATCGAACAGCACGCGCTCGGTGCGGCCGATGAGGTTCCATCCGCCCGGCGAAGCGAACGGGTAGACGCCGGTGAGCCGCCCGGCCAGGGCCACGCTGCCCGCGGGCACGCGCGGCCGCGGCGCCGCGCGCCGCGCCGTCTGCAGCTCGAACGCGACCGTGCCCAGGTAGGCGAAGCCGGGGAGGAAGCCCACGAAGAGCGCGGTGTACTCGGCGGCGGCGTGGCGCTTGATCACGTCGCGCTCGGACAGGCCGCACGTGCGCGCGACCTCGGGCAGGTCGGGCCCGTCGCGACCGCCATAGCGGACGGGCACGATGTGGCGTGAGCCCGGCCGGGGGGCGGCCGCGCGGAGGTCGAGCATGTCGTCCAGCGCGGCCCGCGCGCCGGCGAACGAGATGCGCGCGGGATCGTACACGACGAGGAGCGACGCGTAGGCGGGGACGGACTCGAGGAGGCCGGGGAACGGACGCGCGCGCACGGCCTCGTCGAGGGCGCGCACGCGTACGTTCAGCGCGGGCTCGAGGGTGCGGCCCAGCTCGACGGTGAGCGCGGCATCCCCCACGGGGAGGACCCGCGCCCGCTCCGCGCTCACCCCGCGAGGGCCTGGACGGCCACGCCCACGGCCTCCAGCGCGCGGCGGACGGCGGCGGCGTTGGCCACCGCCGCCGGGTTGTCGCCGTGGAGGCACAAGGTGTCCGCCTGCAGCGTGATCTCGCGGCCGTCCGTCGCGATCACCCGTCCCTCCGTCGCGATCTTCACGGCCTGGGCGGCGGCCTGGACCGGATCGGTCAAGACGGATCCGGGCTCGCGGCGCGACTGCAGGGTGCCGGCGGCGTTGTAACGGCGATCCGCGAACGCTTCCGCGGCGAAGCGCAGCCCCTCCGCTTGCGCGGCCCGGCGCATCGGCTCCGTCGAGGCCAGACCGACCAGGATCAGCTCGCGGCCGGCCCGCGCCACCCCGCGCACGATCGCGCGCGCCACCGTCTCGTCCTCCGCGGCCTGGTTGTAGAGCGCGCCGTGCGGCTTGACGTGCAGGACCCGCGTGCCGTGGGCGCGGGCAAAGGCCTGCAGGGCGCCGACCTGGTAGAGCACGTCGCGCTCGATGTCCTCCGGGGCGGCCTGGATGGGCCGGCGGCCGAATCCCCGCAGGTCGGCGTGACCGGGATGGGCGCCGAGGGCGACGCCCGCGCGCACGGCCAGGCCGACGGTGCGGTCCATGACCGCCGGGTCTCCCGCGTGGAAACCGCAGGCCACGTTCGCGGACGTGACGAGGGCGAGAAGCTCGGCGTCGGCGCCCATGGCCCAGGCCCCGAAGCCCTCGCCCACGTCCGCGTTGAGGTCGATGCGCGGCAAGGCGTTGCGACTCTACAACCCGCCGCGGAATAGAGGGGCGGCGCCGCCTGTATCGTCCGCGGAGGTGCCGTCATGAGCGTTGTCCTTCTGGCTCTTGCGCTTGCCGCGTCGTCGCCCGCCGTCACCGTGAAGCCGCCGGTGTCCCAGACCGGCCCGCGGGTCGAGGTCGCGTTCGTGCTGGACACGACGGGCAGCATGGGCGGCCTCATCGACGGCGCCAAGCGCCGCATCTGGTCGATCGCGCGCCGCATCGGCGAGGGCCGCCCGCGCCCCGACCTGCGCATCGCCCTCGTCGCCTACCGCGACCTCGGCGACGAGTACGTGACGCGCACCTACGACTTCACCGGCGACATGGACGAGGTGTTCGGCCATCTCTCCGCCTTCCGGGCGGAGGGCGGGGGCGACGGGCCCGAGCACGTCTCCGCGGCGATGCACGACGCCGTGCACCGCCTGACCTGGTCGTCCGGGCGCTCGCTGAAGATGATCGTGCTCGTCGGGGACGCGCCGCCCCACCTCGACTACCAGGACGGCTTCGATTATCGCCGCCACGTGGGCGAGGCGCGCCAGCGCGGCATCGTGGTGGAGTCGATCCAGTGCGGCCAGGACGCGCAGACCGCGCAGGTCTGGCGCGAGATCGCGGCCGCGGGCGCGGGCCAGTATGCGCAGATCGACGGCCAGGGCGGGATGCCGGTGCGGGTGACGTCGGCGGACGCGGAGCTCGCGCGCCTGAACGCGGAGATGGCCTCCACCGTGGTGGCCGGCGGGAGCGTGGCGGAGCGGCGCGACACGGAGACGAAGCTCGCGGCGCGAAAGGCCATGGCCGCGCCGATGGCGACGGAAGCCGCGGGCTACTTCGCGGCGCGCGATCGCATCGCGGAGCACGACCTCGTGGACCTGCCCGTCGCCGAGCAGCGGAAGGCGCTGCCCTCCGCGCCGCCCGTCCTGCAGGGCAAGACGGAGGCGCAGGCCCTGGCCTTCCTGCAGCAGCAGAAGGCGCGACGCGCGACCTTGCAGTCGCGGATCCGAGAGCTGAGCAAGCAGCGCGAGGAGCAGCTGGCCGCGGGCGCCCCCAGGGATTCCTTCGATGAGGCGGTGGTGGGCGCGCTCAAGGAGCAGGCGAAGAAGGAGGGGATCGCGTACTGAGCGGCGCCCGGGCCCGGCGCGCGCCCGGCTACTTGATGTAGCCCAGCGCGCGCAGCCGTTCCAGCGCCTCCTCGTCCGCGGCGGAGCCGGCTCCGGGCCCGGACCCGGCGCCGTGGCGGCCGTAGTCGGCCACGCGGCGGATGGGAGTGGCGGCCAGGAACGTGGGTTCGAACACTTCTTCGTGAACGTGGCCGGGCAGGTTGTCGGCCAGGGGCAGCCGCTTGAGGACGACGAGCATGGGCAGGATGTCGTAGACGGAGATACCCTCGAAGTGGCCGGGCCGGAAGGCGGGTCCGGCGGCCAGGAAGACTCCCGGCGGCTTCAGCATGTGGTGGTACAGCCGGGTCTCTTCCCCGCCCACCCCCGTCGTCTCCAGCGCGAACCCGTGATCGGAGACGACGACGACGTTCGCCTCTCCGAACGCGGCCATGATCTCGCCGAGGGCGCGGTCGACGGCCCGATAGGATTCGCTCACCACCCGCCCGAAGCGCTTTACGTCCGGCTCCGGCGCTCCGAGATGGTCGGTGACCAGCTCCGAGAACTGCAGTGCGCTGTGGCAGGCGAGGTCCACCGTGCGCAGCAGCACCATGAGGTCCGCGGGCGCGCCGAACTGCTGCCGCGTGCGTTCGATGACGTGCAGGGCGACGCGGCGGTCCGTCTCGTACATCGAGTAGAGGTACTTGAACTCCGACTCCACCGTCTTGCCGTGGAACGGGCCCGCCTTCATCGACGCGAACTCCGCGGTCGTGACGTCCAGGAACGGGCGCGCCTGATCGATGGTCACGGCCTCCGGAGGAACGATGAGCCCGCGGATCTCCTCCTGGAGATTCGTGGGATACGTGAGGTCTGCGTCTTCCGGCGGATGGCCCCGCTCGGCCTGTCGCCAGAAGTTCACGCGGTCGCTGACCACGGCCCCGAGCACGGGCTCCGCCGGCCACGTCGCCCACCAGTCGACCACCGCGATCGGTGACCCGGCTTCGCTGGCCAGGTTCCAGAGGGCGGGCTCGCGCCGCGTGCTGCTCGTGATCGGGCCGTCGACGATGAGGCCCCTCTGCTCGAGGATCCTGTTGAGCCAGCCGAACGCGATCCCGCGCGGCCGCTGGCGGTGCCGGAAGACGCCCTGGATGCCGGCGACGCGGAGGCTGGTGAAGTGCTCCACCCCGTGCCGATCCGGCGGCTGGCCGGTGGCGATGGTGGTCCAGACCGCGGGCGAGCGCGTGGGGAAGAGGGTCTCGAGGTCGCCCCACGCCCCGCGCCGGCGCAGGGCGGCGAGGTTCGCCAGGTCGCCGCGGGCAATGAGCTGGTCGATCAGCTTCCAATCCGCGCCGTCTATGCCGAAGACGAGGAGGCGGGCGGCGGCGTCGCGGGGTCCGACGCGTCTCGGCGGCGCCACGGAGACAGCGCGGGCCATCTTGCCGTCGGGGAGAAAAGCGATCACGGCCGATGCCAGCGCGAGCCCCGCCAGCACGCGTCGCGCGGTCCGCGCCCGCCGCCAGGTGAAGACGCAGAGGACGATCGCGGCCGCGGCCATGGCCAGGGCGACGGGTGTCAGCCAGCGAAAGCGCGCGGGACCGCCGAGTTCGAAAACCCCGGCCAACGCCTTGCGGTTCTGGAGAGCGCAGGCGACGAGGAACGCGGCCGCCCCCAGCGCCAGCGCAGCATCGGGGACTCGCCCGAGCAGGCCGGCCCGGGGTGCGACACGCGTCGCGCCGCGCGCCCCCGCCCATACCGCCAGCAGCAGCAGCGAGAGGACGACGCCGTAGAACAGGAGGCTCCACTCCAGGAACGCGAGCGCGAAGCTCTTCGGCGTCTCCACCGGCTGCAGGTCGTTGAGGCCGACGAAGAGGATGGCGGCCACGGTCCCGATGGCGAGGGACAGGAGGAGCGCGCGCTCGGCGAAGCTGCGAAAGTCGGACATGGGCTCATGACGTCGCGGCAAGCCCCTGAGCATCCCATGGGTCGGGTACCGCGAAAAGCGAGGTATGAGATCACTTCGCGAGAGCGCGGTACGCCTTCGACCGGCGAGTCAGCAGCTCGTTTGCCCGCTTCTCGAACTTCGACGTTGCTTTGCCGCGCTCGAAGTGACGGGAACCGGGGCGTATGGTGACGACTCCGGTCTCCGGATGGAATGAGACCTCGACCAACATTTCTTTCCGGAGATTGAAGTCCCGGACGACTTCGGCCGGAAGGCGGACGGCCAGGGGCCTGCCGGCGCAGACCAACCTTCGCTTCATGCGCGCTAGTTCAGCAGGAACCGGAACGACTTCACCAGCGTCGCCTTCAGGTTCCGGCGGTCCACGACCATGTCGAGCATGCCGTGCTCGAGCAGGAACTCCGCGCGCTGGAATCCCTCCGGCAGCTTCTGCCGGATGGTCTGCTCGATCACGCGGGGCCCGGCGAAGCCGATGAGCGCGCCGGGCTCGGACACGTTCAGGTCCCCCAGCATCGCGAACGACGCGGTGACGCCGCCCGTCGTGGGATCGGTCATCAGCGAGATGAACGGCAACCGCGCGGAATCCAGGCGCGCCAGCGCGGCCGAGATCTTCGCCATCTGCATGAGCGACAGCGTGCCCTCCATCATGCGGGCCCCGCCCGAGCAGGACACGACCAGGAGGGGCAGGCGCTCACGGATGGCGCGCTCGATCGCGCGCGTCACCTTCTCCCCCACCACCACGCCCATCGAGCCCCCGATGAACCCGTACTCCATGACCGCCATCACGGTGGAGAGCCCGCCCATGGTCCCGATCGCGCTCACCAGGGCGTCGTAGCAATCCGTCTTGGCCTTGCTGTCCTGGAGGCGGTCCGCGTACAGCTTGGTGTCCTTGAAGTGCAGCGGATCGCTGCTGGCGAGCTTCTGGTCGAATTCCTCCCAGACCGTGTCGCAGAGCAGGGACAGGCGCTCGCGGGCGGAGATGCGGAAGTGGAAGGCGCACCGCGGGCACACTGCCTGGTTGGCCACGACCTCCTTGCGATAGATGGTCTCCTTGCACCCGTTGCACTTGACGTAGAGCCCCTCGGGGACGCGGCTCTCCTGCTCCTGCGCAGGCAGCGGCTCGTGCTCTTTGCGGAACCAGGCCATGGAGGGAGGCGCGCGCTACTCCGCGGCCACGTCCTCCT
>QHVP01000275.1:0-1382 GCA_003222295.1 Acidobacteriota bacterium
TGGAACTCCTCAAGGAGCGGCACGGCCTGCTCAGCACCAGCGTCGTCCTTCTCGACGCGGACACGGGGCAGCTCGCCATCGAAGTGGCGGCGGGGCTGAGCTGGCAGGCCACGGGCCGCGTGCGCTACCGCGTCGGAGAAGGGATCACGGGGCGCGTCGTCGAGACGGGCAAGCCCGTCGTGGTGCCGAGGGCCAGCCACGAGCCGCTATTCCTCGACCGCACCGGCGTTCTCAAGGGTGCGGGCAAGGGGGAGATCAGCTTCATCTGCGTTCCCATCAGCGTCGACGACGCGACGGTGGGCGCGCTGGGAGTGACGCTTCCCTACGACAAGGACGGCCGCTTCGAGCGCGAGGTGAAGTTCTTCGGCATCGCCGCGTCGATGATCGGCCACGCCATCCGGGTGCAGCGGCTGCTGGAAGCCGAGCGCAAGGGTCTCGTGCAGGAGAATCGCCAGCTCCGCCAGGAGCTGAAGGAGCGCTACGACTTCCGCAACATCGTGGGCAACAGCCGCCCCATGCAGGCGGTGTACGAGCAGGTCGCCCAGGTCGCGCGCACCAACACCACCGTCCTCATCCGCGGCGAGTCGGGCACGGGCAAGGAGATGATCGCGCACGCCGTGCACTACGGCTCCGCGCGCGCGGCCAAGCCGTTCATCAAGGTGAGCTGCGGCGCCCTCCCGGAGAGCCTCATCGCGTCGGAGCTGTTCGGCTACGAGCCGGGGGCGTTCACGGACGCGCGCGCGATGAAGAAGGGGCGGTTCGAGCTGGCCAATGGGGGGACGCTCTTCCTGGACGAGGTGGGCGAGCTCAGCCTGCCCACCCAGGTCAAGCTCCTGCGCGCGCTGCAGGAGCGGGAGATCGACCGCCTGGGCGGCGTGCAGCCCATCAAGGTCAACGTGCGGCTGATCGCCGCCACCAACAAGGACCTGGAGCGGGCGGTCCGGGAGGGTACCTTCCGCGAGGACCTCTACTACCGCCTCAACGTCTTCAGCGTCTACATGCCGCCCCTGCGCGAGCGGCGGCCGGACATCCTGCTCCTGGCCGACCACTTCGTGCAGAAGTACGGCGTGGAGAACGGCAAGGACGTCCGGCGCATCGCCACCACCGCCATCGACATGATGATGAGCTACCACTGGCCGGGCAACGTGCGCGAGCTGGAGAACTGCATCGAGCGGGCCGTGCTGGTCTGCGAAGGCGGGGTCATCCACGCCCATCACCTGCCCCCCACGCTGCAGACGGCGGAGGTCTCGGGGACCCTGCCCCGGCTCGACCTCACCACCGCGGTGGACGGATACGAAAAGGACCTCATCCTCGACGCGCTGAAGACGAGCCGCGGGAACCGGGCCAAGGCGGCACGCCTTCTGGGCACGACGGAGAGGATC
>QHVP01000275.1:1436-2379 GCA_003222295.1 Acidobacteriota bacterium
CTGCTGGAAGGTCGGACTGGCCAGCATCCGGTCGAGCTGCTGGCGGACGGTCTTGGCGGTCTCCTTGGCGGATATCTTGGCGGTGCCGTGGACCTGTCGGTGCCGATCGGGTGCGGGCATCTAGGCTTTCGCCGTGAACCGTGCGCGTAGCTGTTCCGCCGCATTGCGCAGCACGCCGATGTCGCTGCCCACGGCCACGTAGGTGAAGCCCATCTCCAGGTAGCGGCGGGCGTCCTCCTCGATGGGGGCCAGGATCCCGATGGGCTTGCCCACCTTGCGCGCGCGCGCGCAGGCGTCCGCGAACACGGCCACGGCGTCGGGATGGCGGTTGTTCCCGAGGTAGCCGAGGTCTCCGGCCAGATCCGACGGGCCGATGAACAGCCCGTCCACCCCGTCCACGGCGGCAATCGCTTCCAGTTCGGCCAGGGCGCGGCGCGTCTCGATTTGGATCAGAACGCACATCTCGCGGTTCGCCTGGACGTGGTAGTCCTTGACCCGGCCATAGCGGTTCGCGCGATGCACCACGGCGATGCCGCGAATCCCCGTGGGCGGGTAACGCGTGGCCGCGACCGCGCGACGCGCCTCCTCCGCGCTCTGCACGTAGGGCACGAGCAGGGACTGAACGCCCAGGTCGAGGAGCCTCTTGAAGAGCACGGGGTCGTTCCAGGCCGGCCGCACTATGGGTGTGACGCCGCTGCCTTCGATGGCGCGGAGCTGGTCCAGCACCATCGGCAGCTCGGTGGGGGAATGCTCGGTGTCGATGAGCAGCCAATCGAAGCCCGCGCCGCCGAGGATCTCGGCCGCGGTGCCCGTGCCCAGGCTCGTCCAGAGTCCGATCTGCGTCCGCCCTTCGGCCAGGGCGCGCTTGAAGGCGTTGACGGGCAGGGGGAGGGCGTCGGGCATCAGTGGATCTCGGGTTCGGGCGTAGGGGCGGTCCCCTCCA
>QHVP01000276.1 GCA_003222295.1 Acidobacteriota bacterium
GATCGACAAGACGGGGCGCGTCGCCAAGGCCCGGGTCGTGAAGTCCATACCCGAGCTCGATGCGGCCGCGATCCAGTGCGTGATGGAATGGGAGTTCCGACCCGCGCAGAAGGGCGGGCAACCGGTCGCGACCATCGCCTCCGCGCCCATCACCTTCACCATTACGAAGAAGAAGTAGAGTCACGAGCCATGCCTCGGCACATCGGCATCGTGGCCTGCTCCGCCGAAGGCGCGGCGCTTTGCTATCGGACCATCTGCGTGGAAGGCGCGCATTTTCTCGGCGCCCACGATCATCCTGAGGTCTCGATGCACACGTACCCGCTGGCCGAGTACATGACATGCATCTACCGCGGCGACTGGCCGGGCGTGGGCGAGCTGATGCTCTCCTCCGCGAACAAGCTCGCGAAGGCCGGTGCCGATTTCCTGATCTGCCCCGACAACACCGTCCATCAGGCGCTTCCCTACTTCGAATCACGATCGCCGCGGCCGTGGCTGCACATCGCGGAGGTCGTCGCGGCCGAGGCCGTCGAGCGCAGGTTCCGACGCCTCGCCCTGACCGGGACGCGCTATCTCGTCGAGAGCGAGGTCTATCCAGAAAAGCTGGCCGCGCGCGGCCTGGAGTATCGGCGCCCGGACCCGGCCGAGCGCGAAGAGATCAATCGCATCATCATGGACGAGCTCGTTTACGGCGTGTTCAAGCCGGAGGCGGTCGCCTACTTCCAGCGGGTCATCGAACGAATGAGAGACGAGAGGTGCGACGCCGTCGTGCTCGGCTGCACCGAGATCCCGCTGATCATGAACGACGCGAACTCGCCGCTGCCGACCCTCGACTCCACCCGCTTGCTCGCGCGCGCGGCGCTCCGCCGCGCGATAGCGGGCGATACCGCGGACAGCCAGGGGCGGGCCGAGAAATAGGGGTCGCGTGTACCATCATCGGCCTGTGACCTCGAACCCTCGCCCGAAGAGGAATTGGACCAGGGGACTGATGCCTCTCGCCGCCGCGGGAGCGCTCGTGCACGCGGCCTCCATGCCTCCGCCCGCCCACGCGCAGGCGACCGCGCGGCGGGCGCTGCCGTCCCCCGTCGAAGCGCCGCCCGCGCCGGACCTCATCCGCCTGAGCAGCACCATCGAACGGCTCGTGGCCCGCGTGCGTCCCGCGGTGGTGCAGGTGGTCACGACCGCGTACCTGCCCGGCGAGACGGCCGCGCCCGGCGCGCTGCTGGCGACGCAGCACGCCACCGGATCCGGCGTGCTCGTCACCGCGGACGGCTACATCGTGACCAACGCGCACGTCGTGGAGGGAGCGCGGCGGGTGCAGGTCGTGCTGGCCCCGCCCGGCCCCGAGCCCTCCGCGCCCCGGTCCATCCTCAAGCCGCCCGGCCGCGCCCTCGGGGCGCAGGTCGTCGGCTTCGATCATGAGAGCGATCTCGCCCTGCTCAAGGTCGTGGAGACCGGCCTCCCCTTCCTTTCCCTCGGCGACTCCGAGGCGCTCAGGCAGGGTCAGATCGTCATCGCGCTCGGCAGCCCGATGGGGCTGGAAGGCTCGGTGACCCTCGGCGTGGTGAGCGCGGTCATCCAGACGGATGCGCCCATCAACCCCGGCAACAGCGGGGGTCCCCTCCTGGATGCGGAGGGGCAGGTGGTGGGCATCAACTCCTTCATCCTGACCCAGTCCGGAGGCAGCGAAGGCATCGGCTTCGCGGCGCCCAGCAACATCGTGCGCACGGTCGTCGATCAGCTCCGGAAGGCGGGCCGCGTGCGCCGGGGCGAGATCGGAATCGTCGCCCAGACCATCACTCCGACGCTGGCGGCGGGCCTCGGCCTCGGCCAGGCCTGGGGCGTGGTGCTGGCCGACGTCCATCCCGACGGCCCGGGGGCGCGCGCGGGACTGCGCGTCGGCGACATCGTGCTCAGCCTCGACGGCAAGGTGACGGAGAACGCACGGCAATTCCTCGTCAACCTCTACCCGCACACGGTGGGCGACACGGTCGTCATCGAGGTGCGGCGGGGGACGGAGAGGCGGAAGGTCCCGGTCGCGGTCGTGGAGCGGCCCTCCGACCCCGCGCGCCTCGCCGACCTCGTGACGCCGGAGCGTAACGTCATCGCGCGGCTGGGCATCCTGGGGCTCGATCTCGACGACGCCCTCCTCCGCATGCTGGGGCCGTTGCGCGCCCAGGCCGGGGTGGTAGTGGCGGCGGCCGCGCCCGACAGCGGGTCCGTGCAGGACCCGCTTCGCCCCGGGGACGTCATCTACACGCTCAACCAGCAGTCGGTGACCAGCGTGGAGTACCTGCGCGGACTGCTGGCCAAGCTCTCCGTCGGCGAGCCCGTCGTGCTGCACGTGGAGCGCGAGGGCGAGCTGCGGTTCATCGGCTTCGAGATCTCGGAGCCTGCCCCGGCCTCGCCCTAGGAGCGCAGCCCCATGCCCGAGCCTTCGCGCCCCGAAGCGATCCGCCGCGCCAGCGCCTGGTCGAGCTTCGTCGACCTGGAGACGGAAGAGGGACGCGCGTTCCTGCAGGATCGGCTGGCCTTCCTGGGCAAGGTGGCATTCGCGCTCTCCATCGCCTCCCTGCTCCTCGGCCAGGTCGCGCTGGCCCTGCGCGCGCCCGTCGCCGTCCAGTCGGCCGCCATCCGCTGGGCCATCACGGCCCAGGTCGCCGTGGATGTCCTCTACCTGTCCATGTGGCTCGGGTGCCGGCGCGGGCGGCGCTCACGGCGCGCGCTGGAAATCATCGACGCCGCGTTCCCCGTCGTTTCCACGACCGCCGCCGCCCTGCCCCTCCTGATCGCGCCGGGATCGGTGCCGGGGCTGGAGTGGGCGGTGCTGCTCGTCCTGACCCACTCCCAGGTCGGGCGCGCCGTATTCGTGCCGAGCCCGCCTCTCCGGACGCTGCTCATCGGCCTGGTCGCGGCGGTGCCGGTGGCCGCAGGCATGTGGATGGACGAGGCCGCGCGCGCCACCCCGGCCGGGCTCGCCGTCGTCATCCATCGCGCGACGTGGGGGGCCCTGTCCATCGCCACCGCCGTCGTCACCTCCGGCGCGATCTACGGCCTGCGCCGCCAGGTGCGCGAGGCGCGCCACCTCGGCCAGTACACCCTGCAGGAAAAGCTCGGCGAGGGCGGCATGGGCGTCGTCTACCGGGCCGAGCACGCCATGCTGCGCCGTCCGACCGCGATCAAGCTGCTCCGGCCGGACAAGGCGGGCGCCCAGAGCCTGGCCCGCTTCGAGCGCGAGGTGCAGCTCACCGCGCAGCTCAGCCATCCGAACACGGTGTCCGTGTTCGATTACGGACGTACCCCGGACGGCGTCTTCTACTACGCGATGGAATACCTGGAGGGCATCGACCTCGAGACGCTGGTGCGCGAGTTCGGCCCGCAGGACCCCGGCCGCGTCGTCAACGTCCTGCGTCAGGTGGCGGGCTCGCTGGCGGAGGCGCACGGCGTGGGCCTCGTGCACCGTGACGTCAAGCCCGCGAACATCATCCTGTGCCAGCGTGGCGGCGTCCCCGACATCGCCAAGGTGGTCGACTTCGGACTGGCCAAGGACCTGGAGAGAGGTTCCAGCAACGCGCTCACTCAGGCCAACGACATCACGGGCACGCCCATGTACCTCGCGCCGGAAGCGATCACCGATCCGGACACCGTCGACGCCCGTAGCGATCTGTACGCGCTGGGCGCCGTTGGGTACTACCTGCTGGCGGGCGGGCACGTCTTCGAGGGCGGGAGTTTGATGGAGGTGTGCAGCCACCACTTGCGCACGCCGCCGGTCGCACCCTCCACGCGTCTGGGACGGCCGCTGCCGCTGGACCTCGAGTCCGTCATCCTCTCCTGTCTCGAGAAGGACCCCGGGCGGCGGCCGCCCACTGCGGACGCGGTGTCCACGCACCTCGCGATGTGCGTGGGCGTGGACGAGTGGGGCGAAGGCCACGCGCGCGAATGGTGGGAGCCCCACGGCGAGCGCCTGCGCGGGCTGCGCGCGGGCCGCGGGCACGCGGCCGTGACTTCCGGCCAGACCCTGTCGATGGAGCTCTCGGC
>QHVP01000032.1 GCA_003222295.1 Acidobacteriota bacterium
CGTGGATGATCTTGATGTCCGTCACGACGAAGCACTGATCGAAGACGATGGATACGAACGCCTTGAGCTTTTCGTCATCGACCGGGATGACCTTGACGTCTGTGATCTCCATGTTGTCCGCTCCTTCCCTGGCCAAGACCTCGAGCGCGTCCCCTCGCCGGCGGGGCCCACAGCCGGCGATACTGATCGAGGGAGAACGTCCGGCCGCGCCAGGCCTTCAGCCCGCGCGCCACGAGCCGCGATCGGGCCTTGCGGGCCCGACCGGGGTCGTCGAACAGGCCAAAGTACGACGCCCCGCTCCCCGAGAGTGAGGCCATCAGGGCTCCCTCTCGAATCAGAATACCCCGGATGAGGTCGACTCGCGCCGCGAGGTCGGGCGCCTCCTCCAGGGCCGGTCGCTCGAGATCGTTGGACAAGATGGGGAAGGCTGTCCCATGACCCGCCAAGTCACTCGATATAAAGCGAAAAATTCTATTCGTCCCGTCCCGCGGTGTCAAACTCGCGTCGAGGCGGCGGAACACGTCGGCGGTCGAGAGCGGACGCTCGGGATCGACGACCACCACCTCCGCGCGCAGCTGCCGCCACAGGGGGTAGACCTCGTCTCCACGCCCCAGGCCCAGGGCGGTCCCGCCGAGCAGGAAATAGGGAACGTCCGCGCCCAGGCGGCGGGCCAGGGGATGGAGGCCGGCGGGCCCCAGGCCGAGGCGCCACAGGCGGTCGAGACCCATGAGGACGGCCGCGGCATTGGAGCTGCCGCCGCCGAGCCCCCCGGCCACCGGGATCCGCTTCGTCAGCGTGATCGCCACTCCGTGAGCCACGCCGGCGAAGCGCCTCAGGTCGCGCGCGGCGCGAACCGCCAGATTCGTCTCGTCCGTGGGCACCGCCGGGTGGTCGCAGCGGATCGTGATCTCGCTCCGCTGCGGGCGCAGGACGATGTCGTCGTGGATCGAGATCGTCTGGAAGAGGGTCCGCAGCTCGTGGTAGCCGTCGGCGCGCGTGCCGAGCACTTCGAGGCCCAGGTTCACCTTCGCGTGCGCGCGCAGGTGCAGGGGCCGCCGGGCGGCGGCGGCGGCCATCAGCGCCCGCTCCAGAGCGAGCGCGCCTGGTCGGCGTCGATCGTCCGGTAGGCCTCGTGCGGCGGTTCGTCGAAGGCCGAGTCGCCCAGGCGGGCCGGCGCCTCCGCGTCCTCCACCGTGGCCTGGAGACGCGCGCCGTCGGGCAGCGTCGCGTCGATCTGGCGCGGCAGGGCGCCGCCCCAGCGTGCGCGATACGAGCGCAGCCGCGCCGAAGGCACGCCGGTGAGGAGGTCCATCACCTCGGACGGCGTGAGCGCGACTCCGAGCAGCGAGGCCAGGTTCTGGGCACGCGCGGCGCCTTCATAGACCGCGCGCTCCGCGGGGAACACCGCCCACAGCCGCTCGCCCCGCGCCACCGCGATCAGGCGCGCGCCCGTGGGCCCGGGCAGCTCGATGCGCAGCGCGTCCGGCCGGCGGAAGGCCAGCAGCACGCGCGTGCGCGCCCGCAGCTCCGGGCCACGCAGCGAGACGCCGAGGCGCGCGCTGTACGAGGGCACGACGCGCGCCTGCTCGACGACGGCGGCGGGAGGAATGGCGAGCGGGGCCGCGCAGGACGCGCCGGCGCCTGCGGCCAGGGCGAGAAGGAGGATGAGCCTGGGACGGCGGGCTCGGCTAGGGTCGCTTGACCTGGGCCGCGTCATTCAGGCTGGCCTGGGCCTCGCGGATCTTCCGCTCGACGGCGGCGTGGTCGAGGTCTTCTCCCTCGTCCTCGGCCTTGAGCGCCTTGCTCCAGTACTCGACCGCCTCGCGCACCGAGCCGCGGCGTCGCAGCACGTCGCCCAGATGATCGAGCACGACGGCGTTGGCCCCGGGCTTGTCGACCGCGCGCCGGAGGAACTGCTCGGCCTTGTCGACGCGATCGAGGCGGTACATCGCCCAGCCGAGGCTGTCGAGGTAGGCGCCGTTCTCGGGATCGAGGCTGATCGCCTTCTCGATGAGCTGGAGCGCTTCATCGACGCGGACGCCGCGATCCGCGTTCATGTATCCGAGATAGTTGAGGACGGGCGCGGAGTCGGGCTCCACGGTCAAGGCCTCGCGGAAGACCGCCTCCGCGGCGTCGCTCCGCTTGAGCCGCTCCAGCACCGCCCCGAGCTGGAAGAGGGCGCGGAGGTTCTTCGGATCGACCTCGCGGGCATGGCGCAGGGTGCGCTCGGCGTCCGGGAATCGCTTGGCCTTCTGGTAGAAGTCGGCCACCGCCACCAGCACGGAGACGTCGTCGGGTGACCTGAGCCGGAGCTTCTCGATCGCGG
Source organism: Acidobacteriota bacterium (assembly GCA_003222295.1). Lineage (GTDB taxonomy): Bacteria > Acidobacteriota > Vicinamibacteria > Fen-336 > Fen-336 > AA29. The sequence continues at coordinate 2,327 of QHVP01000032.1, forward strand.
CCACGGCGGCATCGACGTCGCCATGTGTCCGGAGGACGTTCGCCTCCACCGCCGCCAGCTCCGCGTCGTCCGTGAAGCGGGCACGCGCGGCGCGGACCTCGGTCAGCGCCTTGCCGGTGTCCTTGGCCAGGACCAGCGCTTCCACGTATTGGCCGAGGAGGCTTG
>QHVP01000006.1 GCA_003222295.1 Acidobacteriota bacterium
CACGACGGGCTTGGGTTGCTCGACCTTCGGCGCGGTCACGGGCTTGGGCGCAGAGGCCGCGGGCGGCGGTGGTGGAGGAGGAGGCGGTGGGGGCGGTGGCGCCGCTTCCACGAGGTAGGCGCGGATGGCGCTGCTCATCACGGGGTCGGGAAGATCCCCGAAGCTCAGTAGCGGCACGACGAGCACGGCCGTCAGCACGACGAGATGAATGGCGATGGAGACGGGGAGCGTGAGCTTGCGCTTGGTCCGTCCGCCGGCCTTGCTCTCGATCAGGGTGTCGAAGAACTTGTACGGCATCCGGTGACCTCGCTATCCCGGCAGAAGATGAATGCCGAAAAAAGCCATCGATGGATGACGAGCGACCCATGAAGCGCCACGGGCCGCATGTCGCCCTTGTACTGCGAGATCCATGCCATTGAAGGCCGGGGTAGTGGCTGATGAGGAATCCCTAAAACCTAGTAAAGAAAGGACATCGCGGCGAGAACCCAGCCCCCGGGACCTACCTCGCGCGTCCGCCCGGCGGCAACCTTGACAATGGGATGGAGGGCAAAGAAATCGGCCGGCATGGCGATGGTACTCTTCCCGCTCGCCGGATCCTGGGACAGGATGAACGTCCGTGCGCCTCCGCTCGGCCTGCATCAACGTCGGTCTCTCGTTCGTGGTGACTGCCGTCACCCTGCTCGTGATGGAAGGGGCGGCGCGAGTGTTGACTGCCCGGCGCGGGATGGGGAAGGAACAGAACGAGTTCGCGCAGTACCAGGTCCACGACCCCGTCCTGGGCTGGCGGGACAAGCCGAACGCGCGGGTCTTCTTCCACCGGCGCGAGTACGAGGTGGAGCTGAGGACGAACTCCCAAGGGTTGCGTGACCGTGAGCGCAGCTACGAGGGCTCGGCGTTCCGGGTGCTCGCCCTCGGGGATTCTTTCCTCGAGGCCTACAGCGTGCCCCTCGAGCAGAGCGTGACCCAAGTCCTCGAGAAGAGGCTCACGGCGCCCGCTTGTCCAATCGAGGTCATCAATGCGGGGGTGGCGGGCTACAGCACCGACCAGGAGTATCTCGCCTATCGGCAAGAAGGCGTGCGGTACCATCCCCAGGTCGTCGTGCTCTTTTTTTTCTACAACGACGTTCTCGCCACCATCAGCAGCTTCGAATACGGCCGCCCCAAACCGGTCCTGGACTTCCGGCCCATGCATCCCCTCGTCGCCAACGAGCCCGTCCCTCCGGCTCCACCTCCGCCCGCGCCGTCGACCCGCAGGCGGAAGGCTGAAGTCCGCTCCGACGGCTCCAACGCAGGCCCAGGGTCTACAACAGGCTGGCGAAGCTTGGGCTCTTTCGGCCTATCCGCCCGCTGTATCCGCCAGACGAGCTGAACGTCTATTGGCGCCGCGCGCCTCCCGAGGTCGACCGTGCCTGGGGCCAAGTCGACCGCATTCTGCGGGCCCTCGCCACGGAGACGGCGGCGCATGACGCACGCTTCCTGGTGGTGTACGTCCCCAGCCGCTTCGAGGTGAGCGATAGCGACCTGGAAGTGACACGCGCCTGGTACGGTCTCGACGAGGCGAGCTGGGGCCGGGGCCCCGTCGTGCGCCGCCTCACTGGCATCGCCTCCGCGCGCGGCTTCCCGGTGCTGGACCTGACGGCCGCCCTGCGCAAGGTCGAAAACCCAGTGCGCGGCCCATACTACGAATACGACGGCCACTGGAACGCCATCGGCCATCAGGTGGCCGCGGCCGCGATCGCCGAGCGGCTCGCCGCCCAGGGCTGGCTTCCTCGCTGCGCCGGGAAGGGAAGATGACGGCTGACGGCGATCGGCGCCAGTCCGCTTAGCGCTTCCGCAGCGCGACCGACCCGCTGAGCGTGTGGATGGAGACGCTGGCCCCGCCGCCGCCGGTGGAGAACTCCAGCTCCTTCTCCGACGTGTAGCGGCTCACCGGCTTCGCAGTTGGGCCGAAAGCGTTATCGACCGACCCGCTGAACGTCGAGATCGAGAAGTCCGCGGCCACGTTGGCGGGCAGGGCCAGGGTGACCGAGCCGCTGACCGTCTCCGATTCGAAAGTGGCACCGGAGGCGAGCCCGCCTTCGAACGACAGGGATCCCGACACCGTCTCCAGATGCGCGCGCTCGAAGGATCCGCCGCTGACCTCGAGGCGGCCGTTGACGGTGGAGGCCTCCAGGTCGCCGCTCGCCCCCCGCACCACGACGCTGCCGTTCACGGATTCCGCCTTGGTGTGCGTGCTCGCGCCCGACACCTGCACCGCCCCGTTCACGCTCTCGGCCGCGATCTCGCGCGCCTGGCCGCTCACCGTGATGCTCCCGTTGACCGTCTCCGCGCTCACCGTCCCGCTCACGCCTTCGACGGTGATGGAGCCGGCGAAGCTCTCGATCTGGAGGCGGCTCTTGGCCGGCACGTGGACCTCGAGCGAGGAGACGACGACGTGCGGGTTGCGCTCGGCGTCCACGCCCACGCGGATGCGGCTTCCGGAGCCGGTGAAGTCGAGGCCCGAAGCCCCGGCGCCGAGATCCCCGGTCACCATCACCTCGCCGCGCTCCCATCCGATCACGCGGATGGACCCCGCGGGGTTCTCGATCTCGACCAGCGCGTCCGCGGCGGCGCTGCGGCGTGCCTCCACCTTCTGCTCGGCGGCCGCCGGAGAGGGCTGAAGGCCCACGGCCGCGGCCAGGCAGAGGGACAGGAGCGTCTTTCTCGGCATCTTCATCTCCTAGGTTCGATTCAGGCGGACGACGCGCTTGAGGGCGTCCACCTTCTTCTGATGGGTCGACGTGAGCAGGTGCGCGAGCTGGCTGTTGGCGGGGTCCTTGCGCAGCGCCGCCCGCACCTGGGCCAGGGCCTCGTCGATCGTCTTGAGGTTCGCGTCCAACACCGCGCGCGTCTCCGGGGCCAGCGTCTCCTTCTGGCCCTCGATCGCGGCCATGAGGTCCGCGGTGGCGCGGGCGTACTCGCGCTCGCTGTCGAGAAGCTCCGTCGGGAGTGAGCCCGCCGCGATCGGCCGGACGGTTCCCGGGCGACCGCTGGGGACCACGCCCGGCGCCTGCCTCCACGTCCACCATCCGGCGGAGAGCGCGATCACGACCGCGGCCGCGGCGGCGACGCTCATCGGACCGATCCAGCGCGCCAGGCCCGAGGGCGGGACGAGCCGCATCCCTTCCGGTCCGCGGAGACGGGCCGCGACCTCGGGCCAGAGGTCCGCGGCGGGCTGGATCTCCTCGGCCAGCGCCGCCGCCTCCGCGATGAACGCGCGCAGCTGCCGCTCCTCCTGGCCGCACCGGGGGCAGCCGCTCACGTGCAGCTCGACCTCCTGGAACTCCGCCTCCGTGAGATCACCGTCCACGTATTCGTCGAGCTTTCCTCGGATTTCTTCGCACTTCATCGGTCGAGTGCCTCCCTGAGCAGCCGCCGGGCCCGGTGGAGCTGCGCCTTGGACGTCCCCACGGCCACACCCGTCATCTTCGCGATCTCCTCGTGCTTGTACCCTTCCACGTCGTGCAGCACGAACACGGCCCGCGCGCCCGGCGGCAGGGTCTCGAGCGCGCGATCGATGTCGACCGCGGCCTCCGGAGCCGCCTTCTTCGTCTCTGGCCGCTCGAAGGCGGCCGGGTCGTCCGTGCTCATCACGCGCGACGTGCGCCGGCGCCGCGATCGTCGTTCCGAGAGGGCCACGTTCACGGTCAACGGATGGAGCCAGGACGACAGCGCGCTGTCCCCGCGGAACGACCCGAGTCTCTGCCAGGCCCGCACGAACACGTCCTGCGCCAGCTCCTCGGCGAGGGAGGCGTCCCCCGCCATGCGGTAGCACAGCGCGTAGACGCGGCCGACGTTCGCCCGGTAGAGGACCTCGAAGGCTGCGAGGTCTCCCGCCTGGGCGCGGGCCACCAGCGCTCGCTCCTCGGCCCGCCGGTCGGGCACCGCGTCCGTTATGGGTCTGACCTCATCCCGTGCACTGTGGCCACCATCGGTTTGAGTGGCTACTCTGTGGCCACCATCGGTTTGAGTGGCTACTCTGTGGCCACCATCGGTTTGAGTGGCTACAACCTCGTACGCCGCCGTGAGTTCCACGCCAACCACTGAGACGCTCCCCGGGCCCGGGGGGTTTGAACCGGAAATGGCACGGCCATTGCACTAGGCAAGGCATGGTGGCTACCCGCTGTTTCTCATCTCCAGCCCCATTCATACACGCCGATTTGAGAGGGAGGAAGTCCCCCCATGCCCCGGTCCTCATTCCGTCTGATGCTCGCGGCGGGTGTGGTTCTTGCCGCCGCCTGCGCCCGCAGCCCTCGGCAGGAAGGCTCTGAAGGGGCCTCCGGCCAGAAGGGCAGTCCCGCTCCAGTGGATCGGGTCTCGCAGATCCTGAGCGCGCGCCTGTCCGCACCTCCGCCGGTGCCTGCCGCCCGTGATGCGAAGGCGCCGGAGACGTGGAGCGCGGTGCGCCGTCTGTACGAGACGACCGGCGGCCATCCGCTCTGGCTCAGGGACGGTCGCCCGCGCCCGGAGATCGCCGTCCTGCGCGATTCGATCCGGCGCGCCTCCGAAGACGGGCTCAACCCTTCGGACTACGACCTCCGCGCCGCGGATACGCTGCAGTCCTCTTCGGGCCGGGGACTCTTCAAGAAGGGCGGAGACCTCGAACCGCTCGTGGACGCCGACGTGCGGCTCTCGTATACCTTCCTCAAGTTCGCCAGCCATCTCGAGCGCGGGCGGGTTCCGCCCGGACAGGTCGACGCGCATTGGTTCGGGACCCTGCGTGACGAGGATCTCGTGCAGGCGCTCAAGGTCGCGCTGGAGTCCGGCCGGCTCCGCGAGAGCCTGGAGAAGCTCGAGTCCCAGCACGCCCAGTACGCGGCGCTCAAGAAGGTGCTGGCGCGCTATCGCGAGGTGGCCGCCGCGGGCGGTTGGAGCCCGCTGCCCGCGGGATGGACGCCCAGGGCCGGGCGGCCGGATCCGGAGGTTGCGGTCCTGCGCGCGCACCTGACCGCGACCGGGGACCTGCCTCAGCCCACGGCTGCGCCGGCCGCGCCCGCGGGGGCGCCGGCGGCCGCGCCCGTTTTCGACGCCGCGACCCGGGACGCGCTCAAGCACTTCGAACGCCGTCACGGCCTGGTGCCGGACGGCCGATTGGATCGCGAGGTACGGGCCGCCTTGAACGTTCCCGTGGAGGAGCGGATACGGCAGATCGAGCTGAACCTCGAGCGATGGCGCTGGCTCCCGGACACCCTCGGCGACCGCTACGTGCTGGTGAACATCCCGACGTTCCACCTCACGGCCGTGGACCACGGCCGGGTCGCGCTCCAGATGCGCGTGGTGGCGGGCAAGGAGGACAGCCCGACGCCGATCTTCAGCAACGAGATGACGACCGTCGTCTTCAGCCCCTACTGGAACGTCCCGCCCGACATCGCGCGCAACGAGACGATCCCCGCCGTCATGCGCGACCCGGGTTACCTGGCCCGGAACAACCTCGAAGTGGTGCGCGCGGGGCGCGTCCTCGACCCCTGGGGCGTGGACTGGAGCCGGCCCGGCAAGATCCAGTTCCGCCAGCGGCCAGGGGCGCACAACGCGCTGGGCGGAGTGAAGTTCATGTTCCCGAACCAGTTCGACGTCTACCTGCACGACACGCCCGCGGACGCGCTCTTCGCGCGCGTCGAACGCGACTACAGCCACGGCTGCGTGCGTATCGAGAAGCCCTTCGAGATGGCGCAGTGGGTGCTGCAGGACCGCCCGGAGTGGACGCCGGAAACATCGTCTACGAGACGGTCTGGGTCGACGAAGACGGGACGGTCGAGTTCCGCGACGACATCTACGGCCATGACGCGCGGCAGGAGCGGATCCTTCCCGCGAGCCCGATCCCCGGCGCCATCCAGGTCGCGCAGGAGCATCCGGGCCGGGAGGCAAGGGCGACCCCGGAGTCCGTTCGTGCTACGTTCTGAACCCTCATGGCGTCCGCCTGGCCCGAGCTCGACGAGCTCATCCGTGCCCTGGCGGACGTCTGCGCGCTTCCGCGTTCCGAGGAAGAGCCGTCGCTCTCCGAAGCGACGATCGCGGTCAGCAAGGCGACGGCCGAGCTGACGCGGGCCGCGGGCTCGCGCGGGCGGGCCGTCGCCGCCGCGCGGGCTCGCGCCGCGAGCTCCATCGAAGAGGCCCGCGCCGCGGTGGAGCGCGCCCGCCGGACCATCGCCGCCTCCGTACGCCGCACGCCGGGGCCGCACGCCGCCTCCTCCCCGGACAGCCCGCCGGTCGCGGGACAGGCGGAGGCCACCTGTCCGGCCTGCGGACGCCCCTTCGTCGTCCGCTATCGCGCGGCGACCAGAGCGCCGACCGTCGCGTTCCCGGTGGCCTGTCCCGTCGCGGAGTGCGACGGCATCACGAGTGTCGAGTACCCCGCCTCCGCGGTCGACGTGAACGTGGACGCCGTGCCCGCCTGAAGGCGCGCCTCACCGGATGCGCGCGACGCGCCCAGCCGTCGGATAGCGCTCGAACTGCCGGAGGTCGTGTCCCGGCACCACGCGCTCGCGGCTGCCGGCCAGGGCGACCATCCGCTCCTGCGCGCTCAGGTTCGCATCGCGATCCCGGGCCGTGAAGGTGGCGCTGGCCGCGTGCGCCTCCAGGTTCCGATACAGGTAGCAGTTGTCGGAGGCGAGCACGACGGGCGCCTCGCCATCCACGCGCAGGTACTGCGAGGCGTAGGTGTGGCGGGCTCCCGTATAGGCGCGGATGCCCGGTACCAGCTCGACGTCGTCGCCGTCCACGAAGCGGAGCCGCCCCTCGGTGTTGATGCGGACGAGGGCGGCGATGTCGTCGGGGTCGATGCCTCCGTGCGCGCCAGCCGCCTGCCAGGCCGCCCCGGTGTAGTACGTGAACTCGTCCTTCTGGATCCAGACGGTGGCGCGGGGGAAGAGATCGATTCCGCCCATGTGATCCCAGTGGGCGTGGGAGATCACGAGGTCGGTCACGTCCTCCGGGGGCGTGCCCGCCCCGCGCACCGCCTCGTCCGGCCGCGCGTAGTCCGCAATCGTGAACTGCTTCATCCACTTCTCGCGGTGGAAGCCGCTGTCGAACAGGATCGTCTTCCCGCCGCCGCGGATCAGCCAGACGACCATCGCGATGTCGATCTTCTCCGTCTCCGGCGCGCCCATCACGAGCCGGCTCAGCGGGAACTGCGGGACGGTGGCGTAGCGGATGGCCTCGATCGAATAGGAAGGAGACGTCGTCGGCGCGAAGGCCATCAGAGCCAGGCCGGCGAAAGCGAGGAGCGTCCGCGTAGCGCACAGTGAGACGTCCACGGCGCGGCGAGGGCCAGGTAGCGCCTGGTCGCGCCGCTCGCTCGGCTGCCTAGCCCGCTGGCCTGTCTTCTTCAATTCAGCGTGCACCTGGGCGCCGGCTTCCGCCGCCGCGCCGCGATCGTTCGAGTCCCGTCTCCGTCTCCGTACCCGTCTCCGTCCGTTTGACGATCCGAGGTAGGTATATGCCAGGTCCGCCCTGGAGGAAAATCCGGAGATGGCCAGCAAGGGGCGGGGCTTCCGCGCGGAGACGATCGAGGGCTTCGAAGTCCTCGTCGGCAAGGGCGATGCCGAGAACGACCGGCTGACCTTCCGCGTGGCGGAGCCGCACGATCTCTGGCTCCACGTGGCGGGGCCTCCGGGGAGCCACGTCGTGGTGCGCAACCCCGGTCGGCTGCCCGAGCTGCCGCGCACGGTCGTGCAGCGCGCGGCGGAGCTGGCGGCCTGGCACTCGAAGGCCCGGGGCGCGCGCGGCAAGGTCGAGGTGCACGTCTGCCGCGTGTCGGACGTGAGCAAGCCGCCGGGATTCGCCCCCGGCGAGGTGCGGCTTCGGCGTTGGGACGCGATCAAGGTCTACCCGCGCGCGGCGGGCGCGGGAGACGAGCCCGCCTGAGCTACTGCACGTAGCCGAGGCTGCGGAGCTGATCGAGCATGTCGCGGTCGAACGCGCTTTCCGCGGGCCGTCCGGCGAAACGGCGGCCGTACGAAGAGACCGTCCGTACCGGATGATCGGCGCGGAACGCGGGGGAGAGCGCGTCCTCCAGCACGCGGCCTTCGAGCTCGCGGCTCGCGGGCAGGCCGGCCAGGTGGAGGACGGTCGGCGCGATGTCGCGTTCGGTGACCGCTCCGAGGTCGCCCCCGCGCACGATCGCGCCCCGCACCGCGAGCAGTCCCTCCGCCGTGCCGGAGCGACGCGCCATCCGGCCCGGATCGCCGACGAGGACGAGCACGTCCGACGCCGCCATGCCGTCGACCGCCTGCCCGATGAGGCCGTCGGCGAACCGGTAGTACGCGCGCACCGCGTCGAGGCGGGCGTCGAGTCCGGCCAGGTCGGCCGCGCCGCCCTCGCCCACCTGCTGCATGGTGGCGATGTCCAGGCCGGGAAGATAGACCGCTTCGACGTCGGGCGGCTTGGACCCGCTCAGAGCGCGGGCGGCGGCCAGCGCAAACTCGTCGATGCCGCGCGGCTTTCTGGTGGCGCGCGCGGCCAACGGACGCAACCGGTCGAACACTTCCGGCGGCGCCGTCTCGCCCTCGAAGGATCCGCCCCTTTCCAGCTTGAACAGCGCGCGCTCCGTCACCACGTACCCGTTGACCGGATCCGCGGGCCAGGTGGCCCACCAGTTCACCACTCCGACGCGCAGTCCCTTCTCGGAGGCGACGTTCCAGAAGGTCTTGGCGCCGCGCAGCACGGAGGTCGCGGGCTGCGCGCGGCCGAGCCGCAACACGTCGGTGGCGCTGCGCAGCGCGCGGGCGAAGGGGTCGTTCCCCGTGATCGGCATCGGCATGCGCATGCCGGGCAGGCGCCGCGCGCCCGTGGAATGGATGCCGTGGGCCTCGGGACCGCGGCCGGTGGCGATGGTCGTCCACACGATGGCGGGCACCTGCTCTGGCTCCGGGCGCAGGACGGCATGGGCCCCACCGGCCAGCAGCGCCTGCAGGTAGGGCATCTCTCCGCGCGCGATCATCTGGTCGGCCATGCGGCGGTCCAGCCCGTCGATGCCCAGGACGCGCACCTGCAGCCCCGTCGGCACCACCGCGAAGTCGGGCGCGGCGACGGAGGAGGCACCGGAGAGATAGGCGGCGGCGGCGACGGCGCCGCCCAGCAACAGGGCGGCCGCGGCCAGGAGCGGCACCATGCGCCGGCGTGAGAGGCTGGCCTGCGGAAGCCGGTCCCCCATGCCTCCGGCGGTGAGGACGGCCACGGACGCGAGCGCGCCGAAGCGGCCGAGCGCGGCGCACAGGGCCAGGCCGAGGACGATCGAGGCCACCTGGGCCGGGAGCGGCGCCGTCCACGCGTGCGCGCGCCACCACAGCGCGACGTAGGCCAGCCCGGCGATGCCGAGCGCGAGACCGACGTTCCGGCTCACCGTGGGGCCCGGCCGCCTCTGCCGCCGCCGGGCCCACCCGGCCGCGGCCAGGCCGCCGAGAAACGTCGCCAGCGCGGTGACCAGGGCCAGGGCGAGGACGAGATAGATGGAGAGCACGAGCAGATCGCGCGGCTCGCCCCGCAGGCGGGGATCCAGGCCGGCGGCGGCGAAGGTGAGGGCGGCGCCGAAGAGAAGCCCGCCCAGCACGCCCACGCGAGTGGCCGCGCGCGCGGACGCGCGCGCGGGGCTCGTCGATTCCGCCCCTCCGAGCACGAACCGGTCGACGCCGTGCTCGAGGTAGCCGAGCCGCCGCAGCTCGTCGCGGACCTGATCGACGGACGCGAGCGGCCGCTCGGTCACGGCAGGGTCTGGACGGGCGCGTCAGGACGATTGGGGTTGACGCAGGCGGAGACGAGGATGGCGAGGCACGGCCGTGGAGCGGTCATGGGAGCCGAGTGTATCGTGTGAGCGGTGCCCTTCGCCTATTACGCCCGCCTGTCGCGCCGGGACAAGGCGATCTACGACCGCAGCGACCGCGTGACGTCCGTCGTGCTGCCCGTTCCGGAGCCGTTGCGGCCCATGGTGGACGTGCTCCGCCAGGGTCTGGCCGCCGACAACCGCCTGGTCGTCGAGAAGGCGTCGCAGGCCCTCGCCCGTGCGATCACGGTGAGCCTGCGCGTCGAACCCGTCGACGTCGGGGTCCTCGCCGTCCGGCCCCGGCTCCGCGGCGCGGCCGAGCTGCACGGCCTGTATACACGCGAGGACGGACGGCCTCCGCGCATCCGCGTCTGGATGCGCACCGTCCGCTACAAGCGCGTGGTGGCGTTCAAGACCTTCCTCCGCACCCTGCTCCACGAGGTCTGTCATCACCTCGACTACACGCACCTGCGCCTGCCCGACTCCTTTCATACGCAGGGCTTCTTCTAGCGTGAGAGCAGCCTCTTCTACCAGCTCGTGCCGCGCGAGACGCCGGCGCCCACCGTCGGCGGGACGGGGCTCGACGCGGGGGAATGATTCGCGGCGAATCGGGCGGCGTCGCCCGCTCGTGGGACAGGGCCGTCCCACGTTCGAACGGCTCGACGGCAAACGCTCCTCTCCTCCGGGCCAACTAAGTACCGCGGGCAGAAGCGATAACGCCAGCAGGCGGCCATGGCACGCCTCGTGAACCGACCGGGGCGAGAGAGGAACGTATGAATCCAAACACGCAGGCCGGGTGGCGCTCGCTGGTGCCGACGCTGGTTTCCGATGTCCGTTACGCGTTGAGGAGTTTCCAGCGGACACCCTCGTTCGCCCTGGCCGTGGTCGCGGTGCTCGCTCTCGGGATTGGCGCCAACACGGCGGTCTTCAGCATCCTGAACGCCGTGTTGCTGCGTCCCCTGCCCTTTCCGGATCCCGACCATCTCGTGCGGCTGTTCCACGTGCCACCGCAGGCCACCTTCCCGGGGAGGGCGCGGTTCGCGCTGTCGCCCGCCAACTTCTACGACTGGCAGCGCGACGCGCGGTCGTTCGAGGGCATGGCCCTGTATCGCGGCCGCGCCCTCACGCTCACTGGCACCGGCACTCCCAGGGCGATCATTGCGGGCGCGGTGGGCGCGGGCTTCTTCGACATCGTGGGCGTGCGGCCGGCGGTAGGCCGCGCGTTCCGCGCGGAGGAGGACACGCCCGCGGCCCGGGTGGCGATCGTCAGCCACGGGTTCTGGAACACGCATCTGGGCGCCGCGCCCGACGTCCTCGGACGCACCTTGAAGCTCAATGACGAGGCCTATTCGGTCGTTGGCGTCATGCCCCCGCAGTTCTCCGTCGCCTCCTGGTTCCCGGCGTCCCGCGAGATCTGGGTTCCACTGGGCCTCACCGACGCCCAGCGCGCCGTCCGCGAGAACCACAACCAGCAGGCCGTGGCCCGGCTCCACTCCGGGGTCCCCCTTGCCCAGGCGCGGACGGAGCTCGAGGTCATCGCGAAACGCCTCGAGCAGGAGTACCCGAAGGACAACGCCGGCTGGGGCGCCACCTTGTTCCCGCTCCGCGACGACATCGTCGGCGACATCCGGTCGACACTGCTGATGCTGCTGGCCGCCGTCGGGCTCGTCCTCCTCATCGCCTGCGCCAACGTCGGCAACCTGCTCTTCACCCGCGCCCTCGGCCGCCGCAAGGAGATCGCGATCCGCGCCGCCCTCGGGGCCAGCCGCGCGCGCGTCTTCCAGCAGATCGTCATCGAAGCGCTGGTGCTGGCGCTCGTCGGTGGGGCCGCCGGCCTGCTCCTCGCCTACGCCGGCCTCGACGCCGGCGCCTCCCTGCTCGCGGGCCAGGTGCCCCGAGCCGACGAGATCACACTCGACGGCCGCGTGCTGCTGTTCGCGCTCGCCGCGTCCGTTCTCACCGGCCTCCTCGCGGGCATCATGCCCGCCCTCCGCGCCGGCCGCGCCGAGCTGACCGACGCCTTGAAGGAAGGCGGTCGAGGCGACGGCGCGATCGGCATCCGGACGCGTCGTCTGCTCGTGATGGGCGAGGTCGCGCTCTCGGTCGTCCTGCTCATGGGGGCGGCGGTGATGGTACGCAGCCTGCGGGCCCTGCAGACGGTGGACGCCGGGTTCGATCCCCAGGGCGTGCTCACGATGAACGTGGGCCTGGTCGCCGCGCGCTACCAGATGCCGTCGCAGCGCACGGTCTTCTTCGACACGGCGCTGGAGCGCCTCCGCGCCCTCCCCGGGGTCACGGCCGCGGGCGCCATCGACGACCTCCCCCTGGTGGGGGGATCGGTGCAGCCGATCGTCGTGGAGGGGCGCCCCGAGCTCCTGCCTCGCGATCAGCCGACGGTCCAGGTGCGCGCGCTGACGCCGGGCTACCTGAAGACGATGAGCATCCCCGTCCTGCGCGGGCGCGACGTGGCCTTCGGCGACGCGGACGTGCTGCTGGTGAGCCGCGGCGCGGCGACGCTGCTATGGGGGAAGAGAGATCCGATCGGGCAGCGCGTGACCCTTCCTCTCATGTCGCGGACGCTGGCGCGCGAGGTCATCGGCATCGTGGCCGACGTGAAGCAGGACAGCCTTTCCGAGGCGCCGCCGCCGACCGTGTACTACTACACGCCTCAGCGGCCGGTGGGGCTCACGCTCGTGCTCCGCACGTCGGTCTCCCCGGCCTCGCTGGCGCCGTCCGCGGTGGGCGTGATCCGCGCGCTCGATCCGGAGCAGCCCATCCGGGACGTGCGCACGATGGTCGAGGTGCGTGACGAGCAGCTCACCTCGCAGCGGCTGAGCGCGCTCCTGCTCGGACTCTTCGCGGCGGTGGCGCTGGCCCTGGCCACGGTGGGCATCTCCAGCGTGCTGTCGTACATCGTCCGCGGCCGCCGCCGCGAGATCGGCATCCGGGCCGCGCTCGGAGCGGAGACCGGGGACGTGCTGCGCCTGGTCGTTCGCGAGGGGATGATTCCCGCCGTCGCCGGAATCGCCGCCGGGGCGGTGGCGGCGATGGTGGCGTCCTTGGGCCTCGAGCGGCTCGTATTTGGTGTGAGCGCGTCCGATCCCGTGACCCTGGCGGCGGTCGCCGGGACCCTGACCCTGGTGGCGCTACTGGCCAGCCTCGTCCCCGCCTACCGTGCGTCGCGCCTGGATCCCGCCACCGTCCTCCGCGACTGACGCCCCGCGTCGCCTGGAGTCTCGGGCGGCGGACCGGCCGCGCTATCATTCCGCGTGACCGGGACGGCCCGCCGCGCCGAGATCCTCCTGCTCGCCGCCACCGTGATCGCCTTCCTGCTGATGGGAGAGGTCGCGGTGCGCCTGCTCCGTGCCGACCGCCCGAAGCCCACGGGCTACGCGCCGGTGAACACCAACCGGCGGGCCATGCGGCCGCAGAACGCGCGCGGATATCGCGACCTCGAGCGGACGGTCGAGAAGCCAGCGGGTGTCAGGCGCGTGGTCTCGCTCGGGGACTCGTTCGCCTGGGGCGCGAGCGTCGAGTTCGAGGATGCCTACCCGCAGCGCCTCGAGCGCGCGCTGACGCGCCGCCGCCGTGAGCCGTGGCAGGTCGTCAACCTCGCCTTGCCGGGGATGAACACGGTGGACGAGGAAGGGCAGCTGCGCACGGAAGGCCTGGCCTATGGCCCGGACGTGTGCCTCCTCGGGTTCGTCCTCAACGACAGCGAGGACGAGCAGGCCGCGGAGGCGCGGCGGGTGGCGGACTGGGCGGAAGAGAAGAGGCGGGTCCCCGGCCTCCTCGACCGTTCCGCGCTCTACCGGATGGTCAAGACGCGGCTGTGGGCGACGGCGGAGAACCGCCGCCGCATCACCGGCTACAAGTCGATGTACGCGGACGGCGCGCCGGGATGGATCGCGGCCCGCCGCGCCCTCAAGCAGATGGGCGCGCTCTGCCGCGAGCGCGGCGTGCCCCTGGTGGTGGCGATCTTCCCGCTCTTCGGGAACCCCCTCGACGAGCGGTATCCCTTCCCCGAGATCCACGCCAAGGTGGCGCAGGCGGCAGCCGAGGCCGGGGCCAAGGTGCTGGACCTCCTGCCCGTGTACCGCGGCCTGCGGTGGGACATCCTCGTGGTGGACGGCGTGGACGACGAGCACCCCAACGAGATCGCGCACCGGATCGCGGCCAGCGCGATCCTGCACGCGCTGGACGACGTCGTGCCCTGGACCCACGAAGGGCCGCCCCCCGACGAGATCGCGCTGCCGCTCCCTTCCGGGCACGAGCATCACCACGGTGAAGCCGCGGCTTCGCCTTCGCCCTCGCCCTCGCCGTGACCGCGGCTCCGGCCGTGCCCGCGGAGGCGCCCGGCGGCGACGGGCGCTCGCCGGCGGTGGTGGCCGCGGTCGCGCTGGGCGTCCGTGTCATCGCCGTCCTGCTCTCGGACCGCGTCGTGGCCGACGTGCTGCGCTACCGGAAGGTGGCGGCGCACGTCCTGGACGTGTCGTGGAATCCGTATCTCGCGCCCCGGCTCTATCCTTATCCGGCGGCGTGGGTGTGGGTCGAGGTCGCCGCGGAGTGGCTGGCGCGTCACACGGGGGTGTCGTTCGCGCTGGCCGTGAAGGCGCCGGTGGTGGTGGCGGATGCGCTCCTGGCCGGGATCCTCCTGCAATGGGCGCGGGAACGGGGGAGAGACACGCCGCGGTCGGCATGGGCGTATGCGTTGCACCCGGTGGCCGTCCTCGTCGTCGGGTTCCATGGCCAGTTCGATTCCGTCGCCCTCCTGGCCCTGGTCTGCGCCCTGCGCTGGCTCGAGCGCGGCCACCTCGATCGGAGCGCGCTGGCCTTCGCGGCCGGCGTCGCGCTGAAATCGTTTCCCGTCCTCGTGCTCCCGTTCGCGCTGCTCTTCGTCCCCGCGAAGGGAAGCGCACGCGTACGGTACACGCTCCTCGCGACCGTGCCCGTGGGCCTGCTCCTCCTCCCGTTCGCCGTCGCCGATCGCGCGGCCCTGACCCGCGAGCTCTTCGCGTATGCGGGCGTGCCCGACTTCGGATGGATCGGAGCCGTGCGCGCGGTCCGCGCCGTGACCACCGGCCAGCTGGCACGCGCGAGCGCCAATCAATGGTCGCCCCTCGTAACCGCCTCGAAAGCGCTCTTCCTCGCCGCCGCGGCCGCGCTCTGGGTCGCGGTGGCGCGGGGGTGGATCCGCTGGCGGGCGGAAGCGAGCGCCCTCGGCGTGCTGCTCGCCTTCCAGGTCGTCTACGGCGCGCTCAGCGCGCAGTACCTGCTCTGGCCCGTCCCCCTGGCCGTCCTCCTGGGCGAGCGCTTCCTGACCGTGCATGCCGTTGTCGCGACCTTCGCGCTGGTCGGCTTCTACTTCTTCCTCGCTCCGGGCGTGCTCACGCCGGCGGACACGCCTCTCCTCGGCGCGGCCGTCGCGGAGAGGTTCTGGACGGTGGGGACGGCCGCCCTGTGGCTGATCTGCGCCGCCTGGACGGTGGACCTGGTGCGGCGGGGCCGGTTCGCGGAGTGAGCGGGGCACGTGCGCGGGCCGCCGCGGGTAGCGCGGGTCTCTTCGCCGGATCTCTCCTGCTGGCCTTCCTGGCCGGCGAAGGGGCCCTGCGCCTCGCCGGCTACGAGCCGACGCGCCTGCGCAACACGGCGCGCGTGGTGGATTCGAGCTGGCGCGCGCTCCTCGACTGCTATCCGACCAACCCGCGCGGCTACTTCGACATCGACCTGCGGGACGAGAGGACGCGGGAGCGCTATCGCTGGATGGCGCCCGTGCGTCTCGACGCCGTGGCCCGTCGCGCTCCCTGGGCGGTCGAGTTCCGCTACAACGCGCTCCGTTTCCGGGACGCGCCCCTCGGCCCCAAGCCGCCCGGGGTGCGGCGCGTGATGGTGCTGGGCGACTCCTTCACGGAGGGCCAGGGCGTGAAGGAGCCCGACACCTACCCGCGGCGGCTGGAGTCCCTCCTCAACGCGTCCGGCTCGGGCCGCTGGGAAGTGCGGAACTGCGGCCGCCGCGCGACGGACTTCCCCGAGCTCTACGCCGCCTTCGAGCAGATCCTGCCCTATCAGCCCGACGTCGTCGTGTACGGGATGGTCCTCAACGACGCGGATCGGTCCGCGGAGTTCCAGGCGCGCCAGACGTACGTCAACGACTTGATCCTCGACCGCGGCCGCATCCTGGAGGGGGGCGCCTCGCCCGGCCTGGGCCCTCTCGACTCGCGGCTCTTCGCGCTGGTGGCCGATCGTGTCGACCGCTATCGCACCTCGCGCGCCACCCTCCGCTGGTATCGCGAGATGTACGGAGAGCCCAACCACGCGGGCTGGGAGCGCACCGAAGGCTACCTGCGCGACATGAACCAGCGCACGCGCGCGTCGGGCGGGCGGCTGCTGATCGCGACCTGGCCGCTCCTCGTCTCGCTGGACCGTTACCCGTTCGCGGAGGCGCACGAGACGATCGCGCGGTTCTGCCTCACCGCGGGCATCCCGCAGTACGACCTCCTGCCCGTCCTGCGAGGACGGCCGACGGAGAGCCTGTGGGTGCACCCCGTCGACATGCATCCCAACGAGATCGCGCATCGCCTGGCCGCGGAGAGCCTCGTCGGGCCCGTTCTCGCCGCGCGCTGACCGCCGTTCTGGCCTCGGCGGGCGCGTGCCATCATGGGTCATGGCTCCGGCCGCCGCCGCCGCACCGCTGCCGCGCTTCTCCCGGATCCGCTCCGCCTTCAAGACGATGGCCGAGCGTCTCGGCCCTCGCATGGGCATGGGGCTGCTGGCGGCGGGCATCGTGATGGTCCTGTTCGCGATCCTGGCCAGCGAGGTGCTCGAGGGGGAGACGCAGCATTTCGACGACGCCGTGCGCATGACGGTCTACGGAGCCGCGTCCCCGCGCGCCACCACCGTGCTGCGCGCCATCACGCATCTCGGATCGCCCCTCTTCCTCCTCCCCATGACCATCGTCTTTTCGCTGGTCTTCCTCCGGCTCCGGCGCATCCGGGGGGCCATCCTGCTCACGGCCACCATGGTCGGGGTCAGCCTCCTGAACTGGATCCTCAAGTCCGCGTTCCAGCGGCCGCGGCCCCTGCCCTTCTTCGGGCTCACCGTGCCCGCGTCCTACAGTTTTCCGAGCGGCCATTCCCTGGCCGCTTTCTGCTTCTACGGCGCGCTGGCGGCGCTGGTCACGGCCCGGCTGCGCTCGACCCTCTGGAGCGCGCTGGTGTGGGCGGGAGCGGCCGTCATCATCGTCGCCGTCGGGTTCTCCCGGCTCTATCTCGGGCTGCACTATCCGAGCGACGTCGTCGGGGGCTACGCGACCGGCTTCGTGTGGGTGCTCACGGTGGCCTCCGCGGACCGCATCTTCCGACGCGCGGACCAGCGCGGCGCGAAGACGCCCGTGGCCGAGCCCCCTCCGGGTGGACCCGCCTGACTTATAGTGGCGGGGCCACCTTCCCACCGGGAGGACGATGAAGACCCTTGTCCTGGCTCTCGCCGCTCTCGCGGCCACGATCCCCGCGGCCGCCGCGGACCTCGCCGACGTGGCTACGCGCGGGACCCTGCGCGTGATCGTCATGCCCCTCAGCGCCGCCGACGAGTTCTTCCCGGTGCCCCCGGGCGCGCGCCCGGGATTCGATCGTGAGGTGCTCGACGGCTTCGCCGGCCTGCATCGCATCAAGCTCGTGGTGGTGCCGGTCGAGGGATGGGACAACCTGGTGCCCGCGCTCCTCCAGGGCCGCGGCGACCTCATCGCCGGCCGCTTCACGGTCACGGACGCGCGCCTCAAGCAGATCGCGTTCACGACCGAGGTGTTCCCGACCCGGAACGTGGTGATGACGCGCCGCCCCCATGCGCGCGTGCAGACGTTGGAGGCGCTGCGCCAGGAGAAGGTCGGAACCATCAAGGGCTCGAGCATGGCGGAGGCCGTCCGCGCCGTGGTGCCGGCTCCGAACGTGGACGACTCCTTTCCCCCCGGCGGCCTCCCCGCGGCGCTGGCCGCGGGAAAGGTCTCCGCGATCGTCCTTGGCATCGAAAGCGCGATCGCCGCCCAGCGGCAGGACGCGCAGATCGAGCTGGGCTCGTTCCTGGGGCCCCCGGGGAGTCTGGCCTACGGCGTGCGCAAGGAGGACGCCGCCCTTCTCAAGGCCTTGAACGAGTACATCGACAACGTCAGGCGCACGCCGACCTGGAGCCGGCTCGTGGTCGAGTACTTCGGCAACTCCGCGCCGGAGATCCTCCGCAAGGCGCGGGCGAACTAGCGCATCAGCGAATCGGGCCGCTCGCCGCATTGCAGCGCCAGCCGGGCGCCTTCCTCGGGGAGGCCGAGGCACTCGAAGACGTTTCGCACGTGCTGGCCGAGCCGGTCGCTGCGCACGGGAGTCTGCAGGAGGGCCTCCACGAACGTGCGCGCGCGCTCGGCGAGGGCGTCCGCGGCGGCGATGGCCGCGGCCAGGGCGGGATCTTCGTCGTAGGGCTCGGCCTCGCGCTCGAGAGCCTGGAAGGCGGCGTGGAGGGCGGGGCCGCCGGCCGCGTCCTCCGCAAGCGCGTGCAGGAACTCCAGCATGCGCCCGATGCGCGCCAGCACCGTGCGCGAATGCGGCAGGTTGATGTGGACGTAGCGCTCGTAGGCGTCCGTCATTCGCGATTCAGTCTATCGCTCAACGGACGGAGACGGAGAAGGAGACGGGGATGGCCGTTCCCGTCTCCGTGCCCGTACCCGTCTCCGTCCGTTTGGCCGGGCGCTTCCGAGCATGTTAGTCTGTAGTTTCTTTCCCGCGCGCCGCCGCGCCATCTACGAACATGATCGTCAAGGAAGTCCTTCCCAACGGCCTCACGCTCGTCACCGAGTCCATGCCGCACGTGCGCAGCGTGGCCATCCGGCGGAGGTCATCGCCGCCCAGGTCGATTCCATCGGCGGCCACATGGACGCCTTCACGGCCAAGGAGTACGCCTCCTTCCACCTGAAGGTGCTCGACGAGCACCTGCCCCTGGCCGTCGACATCCTGGGCGACATCGTCGCCAACCCCCTGTTCGATCCCGAGGAGATGACCAAGGAGAAGAAGGTCATCTTCGAGGAGATCAACATGGTCGAGGACACTCCGGACGACCTCGTCATGGAGCTCCTGACCGAGGCCTTCTGGCCCAACCATCCCCTCGGACGGCCCATCCTCGGCACCAAGAGCAGCGTCGCGAAGTTCAAGCGGGAGGAGCTGGCCGCGTTCTTCCGCGAGGTCTACCGGCCGAAGAACATCCTCATCTCCGCCGCCGGCCAC
>QHVP01000279.1 GCA_003222295.1 Acidobacteriota bacterium
TTCGAGGTGGACGCCGACTGGTACCAGTGGTCGAAGTTCAGCCAGCTCAACCTCGTCTTCACCGGCCGGCCGGACCTGACCCAGTCCATCGTCGAGGACTACAAGAACTCCTGGCAGTACCGCATGGGGCTGGAGCGCCGCTTCAGCGAGACCTGGGCCGTGCGCGGCGGGTACTTCTTCGATCAGAGTCCGGCGCCGGCGGCGTCGATCTCCCCGCTTCTCCCCGACGCGGACCGCAACGGCTTCGCCCTCGGCGGCACCTGGAAGACGGGCCGCTTCCACGCGGATGCCGCGATGTGGGTGCTGCTCTCGCCGGCGCGCTCGACGGAGGGAGTCAACCGCGACGACTTCAACGGCACGTACAAGAGCCACGCCGTTACCCTGGGGATCTTCCTCGGGTATTCCTTCTAAGGATCACCATGCGCAGACCCGCCTTCATCGCTCTCGCCGCCGCCTTCCTGGGCGCCGCCGCCGTCCGTGCGGATGCGCAGACCAACTTCACGACCTACGTCTCGGTCGGGGACAGCCTGGCCGCCGGGTTCGAGTCCGGCTCCCTCGTCGAGACGCACCAGAACCGCTCGGTGCCGGCGCTCATCGCGCGCCAGGCCGGCGTGCAGGGCTTCCAGCAACCCTTGGTCTCGGAGCCGGGGATCCCGCCCGAGCTCACCCTGGTGAGTCTCGTCCCCGTGCCCGTGATCGCGCCCAAGGCAGCGACGGCGGGCGCTCCCAAGAACCTCGCCCTGGCCCGGCCGTACAACAACCTCGCCGTCCCCGGAGCCACCAGCGTCGATGCCCTCACCCGTACCACGGACGCGGGCGGTCTCCACGACCTCATCCTGCGCGGGCTCGGTACGCAGGTTCAGCAGGCGGTCGCCCTGCGGCCGACCGCGATCACGCTCTGGATCGGCAACAACGACGTGCTCGGCGCGGCGCTGCGCGGCCGCGCCATCGACGGGGTCACCCTCACGCCGACCGCGACCTTGCTCTGGATCGGCAACAACGACGTGCTCGGCGCGGCGCTGCGCGGCCGCGCCATCGACGGGGTCACCCTCACGCCGACCGCGACCTTCCGCGCGACCTACGGCCAGATCGTAGCCGCGCTCAAGACGACGGGCGCCTTCATCGTCGCCGCCAACCTGCCCGACGTCACCACGATCCCGTTCGTCACGACCATCCGGCCCTACGTGGTGAACCCCACCACGGGCGCGCCCGTGCTCATCGGAGGCGCGCGCGTGCCCCTCATCGGGCCCAGCGGCTCCCTGCCGTCCACCGCCCTCGTGACCCTCGCCGCGTCCACGCTGCTCGGGCAAGGCATCGGCATTCCGACCGCGCTGGGCGGGACGGGGGCGCCGTTGCCCGACGAGGTGGTGCTGGACCCGAGTGAGATCGCCATCATCCAGGACCACGTCGCCGCCAACAACCAGGCCATTCGCGAGATCTGCGGGGCCGCCAACATCCCCGTCCTGGACGTCAACGGGGTGCTGCGCGAGCTGGCCACCACGGGCCGCCACATCGGCGGAATCACGCTCAACGGCGCGTTCCTCGTCGGCGGCGTGTTCAGCTACGACGGGATCCACCCCAACGACGTCGGTTACGCCCTGGTCGCCAACGAGTTCATTCGCGTCATCAACGCCAGTGGCGGCAGCCTGCCCCCGGTCGACCTCGGAGCGGTGCTGGGGGTGACGGGGGCGTCCGCGGGCGGCGTCAGCGCGAGCGCGCAGCGTCCCTCTTCGAGCGAGAGGGTCGCGTTCGAGTTCAGCATGGATGCCTACGCGAACCTGCTGGAGGCGTTTCCGAGGCTGGATCGGCGATAGAAGAGAAGATCGGTCGACACGGTTAGCGGATAAGACGCCGCGGCCAGGTCGGCTGCCATCTACGAACGCCGGCTAAACGGAAGACCGGCGCGGATCCGGCGGCGCCTCCGCCAGCAGCGCTTCGACGCGTTGCCTCACGTCGTCGGGCATCGTGGTCGGTGTCGCGGCCTCGCGGCAGAGCCGCGCGAGATCTTCCAGGTCCTGGCGCACGAGCTGGCAACTGGTGCACTCCGCGAGGTGGCGATTCACCTCCTCGCACACGTCCGCCGGGAGCGTGCCTTCCATCAGTTCCGTCAGCCGGTCGTCCAGTTGCGCGCAGGTCATGCGACTGCTCCTCGGAAGTGTTGGGACAGCCGCGCGCGCAGGCGCATGCGGGCCCTCGCGCAGCTCGAAGACGAGGCGCTGGAGCGGGGTCAGCTCCATGAGGGCTTTCTCGAGGGCTTTCCGCGTCTCGCTGCCGAAGAGGATCTCGTCCGGCTGGCGGGACCAGGTGGGAGCGCCGCCCAGCCGGTCGTCGTCGGGCGGGCGGGAAGAGGCGTCCTCTTCGGGCATCGGGGCCTCCCGGCCTCGGGCCCGCAGGAGGTCGATCGCCTTCGTATAGACGATGCGGTGGAGCCAGGTGCCGAGGCGGGCCTCCCCGCGGAAGTCATCCACGCGCTGCAGGGCGGTGGCGAAGGCCTCCTGGACCGCGTCCGAGGCGAGGTCGGGATCGCGCGTGATCCGCAGGGCGAGCGAATACAGCCGATCGCCGTGCTCGACGAGCGCCTTGGCCAGCGCCTCCCGCCGGGAGTGCCCAGGGTCCGAATCAGGCATGCCGCCCACTTTAGCGCGATGTCGGCCGGCCGGGGGAGCACCATGTCAGGGTTTGCCCCGCCGGCTCCCTCGTGCGCGCACCACGGCCCCCTGCTGGATCTGAGTCCCGCAACCTGTCTGGTCCAAATCCCACGTTGGACGGCCCATCCGCGCGTCCGTTACAACTCCTCACGCCGGCGGGGTCAAGCCACCCGGTGGAAATGGGCCTCCAGGGCCTGGGCAATCGACTCGGGAGTGATGTCCCAGTTGTCCCGGTCGTAGACCGCCTTGCCTTCCTTGAAGAGCAGGAGCTGCGGCGACTCGTGCTGGACCCCCGTCATCTCGGCCACGCGATTGCTGGCGGGACGGGCCTCCACCACGCGGATGATGCCCAGGGGCACGTCCTCGCGGGCCTCGAGCTGGGCCTGGACGTGCTGGAACATCTCGTTCGTCTTGTGGCAGGTGCCGGCCTTGAAGATGGCGGCGGCCGGGTTCTCCCGGACGAAGGCGTCGACCTGGGCGGGCGAGACGAGGAAGTGAATGCGGTCCTTGAGGGCCAAGGAATACCTCCGTTCACCCCATTGTAACGGCGGACGCGACCTAGGCCTTGAGCATCTTGCGCAGCACCGTTTGCAGGATCCCGCCATTGCGGTAGTAGTTGATCTCGACCGGAGTGTCGAGCCGCGCGACCGCGACGAAGGCGGTGCGGCTGCCGTCGGCGCGGACCATGTCGATGGTGACATCCTGGCGGGGGACCCAGTCGCCGGACACGCCTACGATGGTCAGCGTCTCCTTCCCCGTGATGCCGAACGTCTCCGCGCTCTCGCCCGGCTTGAACTGCAGGGGCAGGACGCCCATGCCCACGAGGTTGCTGCGGTGGATGCGCTCGTAACTCTCGGCCAGGACCGAGCGCACGCCGAGCAGCAGCGTGCCCTTGGCCGCCCAGTCGCGCGAGGAGCCGCTGCCGTATTCCTTGCCCGCCACCACCACCAGAGGCGTGCCCTCCTGCCGGTAGCGCATGGCGGCATCGAAGATGGGGAGGACCACGCCGGAGGGGACGTGCACGGTCACGCCGCCTTCGACGCCCGGCACCATCAGGTTCTTCAGCCGGATGTTGGCGAAGGTGCCGCGCACCATCACGCGGTCGTTGCCGCGGCGCGAGCCGTAGGAGTTGAAGTCCTTCCGCGCGACGCCCTTCGACTTCAAGTACTGGCCGGCGGGGCTCTGCTCCGCGATGTCGCCCGCGGGCGAGATGTGGTCGGTGGTGACGGAGTCGCCGAGCAGGCAGAGGATGCGCGCGCCCACGATGTCGCGGGGGGGCCGCACGTCCAGGGTGAGCTCCTGGAAGAAGGGCGGCTCCTGGATGTAGGTCGAGTCGTCGCGGAACTCGAAGAGGTCGCCTTCGGGCACCTTCACCGCGTTCCAGGTCGGGTTGCCGTCGAAGACGTTGGCGTAGGTCGAGGCGAACATCGTTTCATTGATGCGCGCCTCCAGCTCCGCGACCTCCTGCTGGCTCGGCCAGACGTCCGAAAGGTAGACGGGCTTGCCGTCGCGGCCCGTCCCCAGCGGCTCCCGGGTCAAGTCGATCGCGGTCGAGCCGGCCAGGGCATAGGCGACGACGAGGGGCGGCGAGGCCAGGTAATTGGCCTTCACGTCGGGGTTGATGCGGCCCTCGAAGTTGCGATTGCCGGACAGCACCGACGCCGCCACCAGCTTGGCGTCGGTCACGGCCTTGTGCACGGCGTCGGGCAGCGGCCCGCTGTTGCCGATGCAGGTCGTGCAGCCGTAGCCCACCACGTTGAACCCGAGGTTCTCGAGATGGGGCATGAGGCCCGACTGCTTGTAGTACTCGGTCACCACCTTCGAGCCGGGGGCGAGGCTGGTCTTGACGTGGGCGGGGGGCCGCAGGCCGCGCTCGTCCGCCTTCTTGGCCAGGAGGCCCGCGCCCAGCATCACCGAGGGGTTGGACGTGTTCGTGCAGCTCGTGATGGCGGCGATGACGACCGCGCCGTGGCCGATCTCCGTCTTCCGGCCGCCGATCTCGACCGTGCCCGTCTTGCCCACGTCCGCCGCGGCCAGCCCGAACCCGCGCTCCTTGACCGGCGCGGTCAGGGCGTGGGCGAACTGCGCCTTCATCTGCGCGAGCCCGACGCGGTCCTGCGGGCGCTTGGGCCCGGCCAGGCTGGGCTCCACGGTGGACATGTCGAGGGCGAGGGTGTCCGAGAAGACGGGGTCGGGGACGGCGTCGGTGCGGAAGAGGCCCTGCGCCTTGCCGTAGCGCTCCACGAGCGCGGCCTGGGTCTTTCGACCCGTCCGGCGCAGGTAGCGCAGCGTCTCGTCGTCGACGGGGAAGAAGCCGCAGGTCGCGCCGTACTCGGGAGCCATGTTGGCGATGGTGGCGCGGTCGGCCAGGCTCATCTGTCCGAGCCCGGTGCCGAAGAACTCGACGAACTTCTCGACCACGCCCTTCTTCCGCAGCATCTGGGTGACGGTGAGCACGAGGTCGGTGGCGGTCACGCCTTCGCGCAGCTTGCCGGTCAAGCGGAAGCCGACGACCTGCGGCGTGACCATGTACAGGGGCTGGCCGAGCATGGCCGCCTCCGCTTCGATGCCGCCCACGCCCCAGCCCAGCACGCCCAGGCCGTTGATCATCGTGGTGTGCGAGTCCGTCCCCACCAGGGTGTCGGGGAAGGCGACGCTGCGCGCGTCGCTCCTCCCCGTCATCACGCCCTGGGCGAGGTACTCGAGGTTCACCTGGTGAACGATGCCGGTCGCGGGCGGGACGACGCGGAAGTTCTGGAAGGCGCGGGCCCCCCACTTGAGGAACTCGTAGCGCTCGCGGTTGCGCCCGAACTCCATCTCCGCGTTGCGCGCGAGCGCGTCGGGCGTGCCGAACACGTCCACCTGCACGGAGTGGTCGACCACGAGGTCGACGGGGACGAGCGGGTTGATCCGGCGCGCGTCGCCGCCCAGCCGCTTGACCGCCGTGCGCATGGACGCGAGGTCCACGACCGCGGGCACGCCGGTGAAGTCCTGCAGGATGACGCGCGCGGGCATGAAGGGCAGCTCGACGTCGGCCGGGCGCAGCGCGTTCCAGGCGGCGAGCCGGTGGACGTCCGCCTCCGTCACCAGCTCGCCGTCGACGTTGCGCAGGACCGATTCGAGCAGGACCTTGATCGAGAACGGCAGGTGATCGAGGTCCGTGGCCAGGCCTTCGCGCTCAAGGGCGCCGAGGCGGTAGTAGGAGACCGGTCCCTGGCCGGCATCGAGCGTATCGAGGGCCCCGAAGGCGTCGGTCTTCATGATGGCAGTCTAACTCCGCGCGGTCGCGAGCGAGTACGTCGCGGGCGCGCGATGGAAGGACACGGCCGCGCTGTCCGCGTCGAAGAACCGCAGCGGCCAGTCCGCGGCCTGGCGGATCCCCACGCGCGTCGTGACTCCGATCCGGCGCGCGGGCCTTCCTTCGCGGAGGTAGAGCGCCCGGTCCGCATCGAACAGGTGGCGGCCGCTCAGGGCCGTGTCGATGGCCAGGGCCCGGCAGAGCCGGCCGGGACCGGTGGCCGCGCCCGGCGCGAGGCCGGCCAGCGGCTCCGCCGCCCGGATGAGGACGCACCCCGCCGTGCCCTCGCGCTCGACCGCGAAGTTCAGGCAGTGGTGCATGCCGTAGATGAAGTAGACGTAGAGGGTGCCCGGTGGTCCCCAGAGCGGGGCCGTGCGCGTGGTCCGGCCGCGGAAGGCATGGGCGGAGGGATCGTCCTGGCCCAGGTAGGCTTCGGTCTCACGATCCGGGCGGCGCGCACGTCGTCCCCCTGGCGGCGCACGATCAAGCTGCCCAGCAGCCGGCGCGCCGCTTCCGCCGGGGGCCGGGCGAGCAGGTCGAGGAGGCGCCGCCGCTGGGCGGCGGCCGGGAACGCGGTCTCTGGTCTCACCGTTTGCGCGTCGGGATCACGTCGAGGGCGGCGCGCACGTCCCGATCTTAGCCCGGGCCGCTTGCCGTTAGAATCCGGGCCATGTCCTTCTCCCGCCTCGCCGCGTGCGCCTGCCTTCTCCTTGCCACCACCACCCACGCCGCCGAAGAGGCTGGCCCCGGGCGCGATCCCGCGCAGCCCATCGACGAGGGCTACACGCGCAAGATCCGCGCGTACACGACCGAGCCGTTCTTCCTCTCGCCGCTCGTGGACTATCTCCCCGCCTCGCCGGAGGTGCCCACGCCGCAGGCGGTGCTCGGCGACGTCGCGGGCGCTCCCGGCAAGCTGCCCTACGCCGCCGACGTGTACCGCTACATGCGCCTGCTCGAGTCCAGGAGCCCGCGCGTGAAGGTGCGCACGATCGGCCGGACGGAGGAGGGCCGCGAGATGATCGCGGTCGCGGTGGCGTCGGAGGCGCTGCTCGCGGCCATGGACGAGAACCGCGTTCGCCTGGGCAAGCTCGCCGACCCGCGTACGATCGCGATGGACGACGCCGAAGCGGACCGCCTGGTGGCCGCGTCGTTCCCGGTCTACTACGTCACCGGGACCATCCATTCGCCGGAGACGGGCGCGCCCACCGCCCTCATGGAGCTGGCCTACCGCCTGGCCGTGGACGAGAGTCCCTACGTCCGCTACATCCGCGACCACGTGGTCACCCTGATCACGCCGGTGGTCGAGGTGGACGGGCGCGACCGGCAGGTCGACGTCTACAACTGGCACCTCGCGCATCCGAGGGACAACTGGCCGCCCCTCGTCTACTGGGGCCATTACGTCGCCCACGACAACAACCGCGACGCCATGGGCCTGACCCTCGACCTCACGCGCAACGTCCTCGGCGAGTACCTGTTCCAGAAACCGCAGGTGCTGCACGACCTGCACGAGTCGGTGCCGTTCCTCTACGACAACACCGTGGGCGACGGTCCCTACAACGCCTGGCTCGATCCGATCCTCACCAACGAGTGGCAGATGATGGGCTGGAACAACGTCTCGGAGATGACGCGCCTGGGCATGCCGGGCGTGTTCACGCACGGCGACTTCGACACCTGGAGTCCCGGCTACCTGATGTTCATCGCCGCGTCCCACAACGGGATCAGCCGGCTCTACGAGACCTTCGGCAACGCGGGCGCGGACACGGTGGTGCGGCGGCTGTCTCCCGACGAGTACGCGCGCACCTGGTACCGGCAGAACCCGCCCCTGCCGCGGGTGAGCTGGTCGCAGCGCAACAACAACAACTACGAGCAGACGGGACTCCTGGTCTCATTGCACTACTTCGCGCAGAACGCCCCGGCCTTCCTCCGCAACTTCTACCTGAAGAGCAGGCGGTCGATCGAGAAGCCCAGGCTCGAGGGGCCGGCCGCCTATGTCTTTACCGCCGACGAGCCGCGGCCGGGCGCGCAGGCCGAGCTGCTCCGGGTCCTGCAGCGCCAGGGCTGCGAGATCACGCGGGCCACGGCCGGCTTCGACGTGCCCATGCCCGTCCGCAAGCAGAAGGACAAGGACAAGGGCGAGACGGCGGCGGCGGGCGAAAAGGCCTCCGCCGGGAAGCCGAAGACGGAGACGCGGCATTTCCCGGCCGGCAGCTACGTCCTCCGCATGGACCAGCCCTACAGCCGCATCGCCGACATGCTCCTCGACTACCAGTACTGGAGCCCGGACGATCCGCAGAAGCATCCCTACGACGACACGGGCTGGACGTTCGGCGAGCTGTTCGGCGTACAGGTGGCGCGCGTCGCCGATCCGGCGGTGCTCGCCGCCGCCGCCGAGCGCGTGAGCGGCGAGGTGACGGCCCCCTCCGGGGTCGAGGGATCGGGTCCGGTGCTGGCCGTCAATCACAACGCCGACATCGGGCTGGTCGCGCTCCGTTACCGCTTCAAGGACGCCTCGTTCGAGGCGGCGGAGGAACCCTTCGAAGCAGGGGGGACGAAGTTCGCGCGCGGCTCGTTCCTCGTCCGCGGAGTGAGCGCCGCCGACGCGGGCCGGGTGGCGGCGGAACTGGGCCTGAAGGTGCATGCACTGGCCGCGGCGCCCTCGGTGAAGACGCATGCCCTGCGCGCGCCGCGGGTGGCCCTGTTGCACAGCTGGCTCAGCACGCAGGACGAGGGCTGGTGGCGGATGGCCCTGGACCAGCTCAAGCTGCCCTACGACTACATCAGCGTGCAGACGGTGGCGGCCACGCCCGCGCTGCGCGCGCGTTGGGACGTCATCGTCTTCCCGCCCGTGGGCCGGAGCGCGGCCGCGATCGTGGCGGGCATGCCGCGCTGGGGGAACCCGCTACCCTGGAAGACGACGCCCCTCACGCCGAATATCGGCCGCATCGACTCCACTGACGACGTGCGCCCGGGCCTGGGCGCGGCCGGCGTGCAGAGCCTGCGCGAGTTCGTCGCCGGGGGCGGACTGCTCATCGGCGTCATGGACACGGCGGAGCTGGCCGTGAGCTACGGTCTCACGCAGGGCGTGGCGCTGGGGCGGGCGGAGAAGTTCAAGGCGCCGGGAACCATCGTGCGCGCGCGGGTGGTGGACGCGGCCAGCCCCATCGTCTACGGCTACGCGGATTCGTTCTCCGTCTACACGGCGGACGGGCCCATCTTCAACCTCAGCAACATGGC
>QHVP01000280.1:0-15126 GCA_003222295.1 Acidobacteriota bacterium
GGTCCACGGGGTTGGACCACAGACCCTCGCGCTTGGGCGAGGTGCCCACGATGAACGCGTCCGCGCGCGCCGTCTCCGCGATAACGCAGGAGCGTCCCCGCGTCGGACTGCATCAGCCCTTCGTCCGCCACGTGGGCGAAGACGAAGCCTTCGACGCGCACGAAGCGCGCGCCGCTGGCGTGGGCCACGGCCACGGATTCATGGTTCGCGCCCGCCAGCACCTGGATCCCGAGGGGAAGGGCTGGGACCTCGCGCCGCACGGCGGTCGCGACCACGGTCATGGCCGCCACCACCTCCGGGCGGAGCGCCCGGCAGCGCGCCCACGTGGATCACCCCGATCAGGGCGCGGCGCGTCCNNGCCCTCAGCGCGGCCAGAGCCAGCCAAGCGTGCCCGCCGTGAGCCCGGCGTAGATCAGCCCGTCGATCGTCGAGACGATCGTCGTGCGCCACTGCCGCCGGTACCAGATCGACATCTGCCACAGCGCCAGCGCGTAGCCGATGAACGCGACCGTGCCCGCGAAGCGGAAGACCTGCCGGTAGTGCGCGCCGGGCCCGAGCGCGTGGCCCGCGACGTAGGCCGCGAAGAGGCTGACCACCAGGCTGTAGACGAACCACATGGCCAGGTTCCTTCCCATGCCGGACAGGCCCGTCGGGAACACGGTGATCATCATGACGGGCCCGGTCTTCCTCTTCTCGATGAACTCGGGCGAGCGCATGTCCGCCATCGAGCGTGGGCGCGGGACCATGTAGTCGCCCGGCGGAATGGCCAGCGGGCGGACCGCGTCCGCGAAGCGCGCCTCGTCGGGCAGCGGCGGGTAATCGCCCGCGTGCCATCCGAGGAGCATGTGGATGACCGAGCTCGCCACGAACACGAGCACGGCGGAAAGGACGATGGGGAGCCAGAGCGCGCTGAGGGGCGTCATCGGTTCCTCCCGTGTGGTGTTGGTTTGCCGCGAATCATACCTCCACCGTGCCTCACGTTTTCGTTCCGCGGCGGTGCTACGCTCTCCGCGGATGAGCCGATGAGTATCACCGGCGCCTGGCCATGGAGGCAGAGGAGGCGGCGCGCCAGCACGGAGTGGGCGTCGACGTCTTCGATGCCGGCGACACCGCGGCCAAGCAGGCGCAGGACCTCGTGCGCTTCGCCGCCGAGAGCCCCGGGACGCGGCGCTGCGCGATGGTTGTGCCCTTCGCAGACGCGGTAGCCGAGGGCACGGCCATCCAGGACGGCGCCACCTACCGGCTGGCGCGCCGGGTCCTGCAGAAGGGCGTGGGCTGGATCCTCCTCAACCACGGGCGCGAGGAGCTGATCACCGCGCTCCGCCTCGAGTTCTCGAGCCTTCCCGTGGCCATGGTGGCGGTGGACAACCACGAGTTCGGGCGCATCCAGGCCCGCCAGTTGCGCGCGCGGGTGAAGCCGGGAGCGCGCGTGCTTTGCGTGCGCGGCAACCCGTTTGACTCGGGCTCGCAGGAGCGGAGCGCCGGGCTGAAGGAGGGTCTGCGCGGCGCCGGCCTCACCGTCGAGGAGGTGGACGGCCGCTGGGAGGAGGCGATCGCGGAGGCGGAGGTGCAGCGCTTTCTGGCCTCTCCGCTGCGCCAGCAGTCGCCACCCCAGGCGGTCGTGGCCCAGGACGACGTCATGGCCCTGGCCGCCCGCCGCGCCCTGGACCGCGCGGCCCAAGAGCCCGGACGCGCCGACCTCAAGATGATCCCCGTCCTCGGCGGCGACGGGCTGCCCGCGATGGGCCAGCGGTGGGTGGACGAGGGGAAGCTGGCGGCCACGGTGTCGGTCACGCTGCCCGGCAAGACCGCGGTCGAGCTGCTCTGGCGGTACTGGAAAAACGCGACGCCGCTGCCCGCGGTCACGCGGCTCGCCCCCCGGCCCTACCCGCACTGAGGGCGGCGCCGCGGAGGCCTGTCACGGGGATCGACGCGGGCGGGCGGCCGGCCGGCATGCTCGCGCGTCGTACGAAAGTGAGGCGCCCGGGGCGCAACCCTGACGTATGCTGGAAGACGAACCGCGTGCCGAGCGCCATGTCGCCGTCCTCCTGGAAACTCTTCCCGGCGCTGCTCCTGCTCGCGGCGCCGGCCGCCGCGGACTGTCATGGGCCCGACCGCGACACGGCCGCCGGCCGTCCAAGGGTCGGCCTGGTCCTCAGCGGCGGCGGCGCGCGCGGGTTGGCCCACATCGGCCTCCTGGAGGTCCTGGAGCGCGAAGGTCTGCGCGTCGACTGCGTGGCGGGCACGAGCATGGGCGCGGCCATCGGAGCGCTGTGGGCGTCGGGGTATCCCGCGGCGGGCATCGCGGAGATCGTGCGCTCCCTCGATTGGCAGCAGGTGTTCAGCGGCAAGCGGGTCCGCGCCCTGGTCCCGCTCGCGCTGAGGATCGACGACGTCTCCCCCGCGCTGCGCGTGGGGATCGAAGGCCTCACGCCCCGCCTGCCCGCGTCGCGCTCCTCGGACTATCGGCTGAACCGGCTGCTCTTCCGGTTCCTGAGCGCGCCCGGCCTGGCCGCGGGCCAGGATTTCGATCGCCTGCCTCGGCCCTTCCGCGCCGTGGCCACGGACCTCGCGACGGGGGTAAGGGTGGTCCTCTCGCGCGGCAGCCTGGCCCACGCCGTCCGCGCCAGCATGTCGACGCCGGTCACCCTGCCCGTGACCGTCCTCGACGGGCGGCAGCTCGTCGACGGCGGCCTCACCGACAACGTGCCCGTCGACCTCGCGCGGTCCATGGGCGCCGACGTGGTGATCGTGTCCGACACCTCGGCGCCGGCGCAGGTGCCGGACGAATACCGGGACGTCCTCGGCATCGGCGTGCAGGTCCTCGACGTCTTGAGCCACCCTCTCCAGACCAGCGACGCGCAGGCCGGCGACCTCGTGGTGCAGGCCGCGCTGGGCCGGCACCGCTGGGACGACTACTCGGACCCGGACGCCGTCATCGCCGCCGGCCGGGAAGCAGCGCGCGCCGCCTTGCCGCGGCTGCGCGCCCTCGTGCCCGGATCCGCCGCGCCCGCCGCCGCCGCGCCCACCGCCTGCGGCGTCGTCCGCGCGGTCGTGGTTCGAGGCGCCCGCCAGATCTCGGAAGGCACGGTGCGCGCGGCCCTGGGCCTCGAGGAGGGCGCCGCCTTCGATCTCCGGCGCGCGCTCCGCGGCCTCGACCGCGTTTGGGCTCTGGGCCTGTTCGAATCGGTCTGGCTCGATGCCCAGCCGGAGGCGGACGGCGCGCAGATGGTCGTCGACCTGCGCGAGACGCCGCGCCTCTTCGTGGAGCTGGGCGGCGCCTCCAACGAAGCGGACCACGTCGGCAGCTTCGTGCGGCTGCGCGTCCGCAATGCCTTCGGACATGCCGAGCGCGCGGAGGTGGAGCTCGACGGTGGCATCCGCGAGTACGGGGCGCGCGCGGGCGTCACCGCGGGGGGCTTCGGCTACGGGCGATGGCCGATCGGGCTGTTCGCGCGCGGCCTGGCCCTGAGGGAGGAACCGCGCCTGTTCGTGAACGGCGACGACGTGGGCCGGGCGCGGTTCACGCGCGCGATCGTGGACGGGGGCCTGCATCTCGGCTTCGGGCCCGACATGCTCGTGCAGGCGGGCCTCGCCGTCGGCCGCATCGAGTCCGCGCCCCGGCCGGGGCTGGGCCTGCCGAGCGGGACCGACGCGCATCGCGTGCTCCACGGCACCCTGGCCTGGGACCGCCTCGACGATCGCGACCTGCCGCTCTCCGGCGTGGCCCTGACCGTCGCCGGCGAACGCAGCCTCACCGGCCTGGGTGCAGCGCGCGACTATTGGCGGTCTCGCGCCACCGCGCGGGCGGCGCTGAGCCTCGGCCGGTCGTTCGTGGTCGAGGGAGCGGCGCTCCTGGGCCTGTCCGGGCGCGAGGTGCCCGTCTACGACCTGTTCCGGATCGGCGGGCCGGACTTCCTGCCCGGCCGGCCGCGCGACGAGCAATGGGCCCGGCAGGTCCTCGGGCTCTCGCTGGCGCCGGCGTACGACGTGCGAGGGATCAGGATCGCGATCCACGGCGGGATCGGGAACGCATGGAGGGACCGCTCGCGCGTGTCGCTTTCGGACCGGCGGAGCGGGGCCGGGGTGCGCGTCACGCACCGGAGCGTCCTCGGTCTCGTATCCGTCGATGCCGGCGTGGATGACCGGGGCCACGGCGCGCTGTACTTCTCGGTCGGACATCGCCCGCGCGACGGGGGGCCCTGACCACCCCCGCTATTCGACGACGGCGACCGCCTTCACACCGCGCCGCTCGTCTTGGCGACATAGGTCAGCACCTCCTCGTCGGACGCCTTCACCGTCGGCGGCCTCACCGAGGCCGCCATGGAAGCGAGCTGCCTCCCCCAGTACTGCACCACCGCCATGACCGGCATGTGGAGCACGGTCTCCGAGAAGCCCTTGCGCACGGGAGAAGTGCCGGACTGATCGACCGGGTTGGCGACTGAGCCGTCTCCCCACCGAACGGCCTTCTTCAAGAAGACCGCGGCCAGGTCGGCCCGGTGCACGTTCGTGCCGGCGACCGAGGAGTTCACGACCACCACGAAGGCATCCGTGGCCTGGGCCGTGCCGATCACGGCCACGAAGAAGGCGCCGGTCGCGAGAAGCCGGAGGGACCTGGCCCTCAAGCCGCCAAGGAACCTCATTCGCTTAGAACGTCATACGCGCGCCGAGCTGCAGCTGCCGCGGACCGCCGTAACGGGCCGTGGTCGGCGCGAACAGCGGCTGCCCCGCGCTCGCGACCGGCGCCTGGGGCGTGCCGAAGTTGCTGACCGCGTCGGCCCCGAAGGTCTTGTTGGGCGCGGCCGTCGTGTTGAACAGCTCGGCGATGAGGTCGAGCCGGCCGGACCCGCCGAGGTGGAATCCCTTGACCAGCCGGAGGTCGAGGTCGAAGAACGAGGGCTGCCGGAAGGCGTTGCGCCCCGTGACGCGCCCGTCGATGATGGCGCGGTCGTTGACGTCGTTCCCGTCGTTCTGGGTGTCGAAGCCGATCACCGCGGTGTAGGGCAGGGCGGACCGCGCGAGGAGGACCACGCCGAAGGCGAAACCACCCGGCAGGTCCGCCACTCCGCTCACGCTGACGGTGTGCCGCGCGTCCTGCTTCGCCCACGTGTACTCGGGCGAAAGGTCGAGCGGGTTGAGCGCCGTCTCCCGGTTGAAGGTCCGCTCGTTCGAGTCGTCGTCCTTGTTCCAGGCCAGGGTATACGTGGCCTGGGCGTTCAGCCGGCCGTAGCGGGCCTGGAGGCTCGTCACCACCGCCTGGTAGCGGGACTTCGCGGTCGACTCGTTGATGGAGAGGTTCGCGATGGTGGGATTCGGCCGCGTCTTCGGGAAGATCGGCATGCCCGTGGCGTCGATCGTGGGCGCGAAGAGGTTCCGGTCGAGCCGGCGCTGCAGGTGGTCGGTCGAGATGTAGACGTAGTCGAGCGAGGCGGCGACGGCCTTGCCGATCTGGTGCTCGACACCGCCAGCGACCTGCTTCGCGCGCGGGTTCTGGAAGCTCGGGTCGAATCCGACGATCTGGGGAGGGGCCACCTTGACGCCCGGCGGCAGCAACGCGAGCGCGTTGGGGAACGTGAGATAGCCCAGGACCGACCGGTCGAACCGGCTGTCGATGGCCGCCGTCGCAATGCCGTTGTCGGTGAAGACGCGCTGGAAGAGGTTCGCGGGCGTGCGGGCGGCGTAGATGCCGGCGGTGGCGCGGAAGACGGTGCGCCCCCGGCCGTGAGGCGACCAGGCCAGGCCGAGCCGCGGCTGCCACATCTGAAGGTCGTCCGGGATCTTCGCCGTCTCGGGCACCGCGGCATTCGGACGCGGCGACGCCGGGTTCCACTGCCCGTCCCAGCGCAGGCCCGCGTCCACGGTCACGGCCCCGAACGTGGCGCGGTCCTGGGCGTAGAAGCCCAGCTCGCGCTGCTCGGCATCGTAGAAGAGGTCGGCGGCGTCGAAGGCGGGGAGGGTCTGGCGATAGCGGCTGATCCGGCCCGCCTGGTAGTCGGCCAAAGAGCTGAAGTCGTAGCGGCCCTGGATGTTGCTCTCGCGCTTTTGGCGCGCGGGGGTGACGTTGACGTCGAAGCCGAAGCGGACCCGGTGCCTCTCGAGCATGACGTTGAGGTTGTCCGCCACCTGGTAGCGGGCGGCCTCGAACACGCGCGGCCGCGCGCCGTCGCCGCCGATCGTGCCGAAGCCGGCGATCACGATCAGGGGCCGGCTCAGGTTCGGTTGCTCCAGGCGGTTGTCGGTCCCGTACTGCGCGGTGAGCTCGTTGAGCAGGCTCGTCCCGATCGTCGACGCCAGGGTGGCCTTGGCGCCGTAGCTGACGGTCGTCCGCAGGTAGTTCGTCTCCTCGGCCTGGTCGATGGGCGGGGAGTCGAAGTTGAAGTTCTCGCCGCGCAGCCGCGAATAGGTGTACTGGACGTTGAGGCGGTGGGCCGAGGAGAGCCCGACGTCGAGGCGCGCGAACACCGCGGTCGGGTTGTTGGTCCCGTGGTGCTCGCCCTCGAGGGCGGCCAGCGCGGCGGGCACGGTCACCCCGGCCGGCTGCGCCTGGAACTGCGTGACGAACGGGACGCGCAGGAGGTTCTGCTCCGCGGCCACGAAGAAGTGGGCCCGGTCGGCGGCAATCGGCCCCCCGAAGGCGCCGCCGAACTGGTTCTGCTGGTTGTCCAGCGAGCGGCCGAAGGCGTCGGTCCCCGTCAGGCGGCGGTTGCGGTTGAAGTAGAAGAGCTCGCCGTGGACCGCGTTCGTGCCCGACTTCGTCACGACGTTGACGAAACCGGCGGCCGTCCGGCCGACGCTGGCGGTGGCGCCGGCGCGCACGACCTGGAACTCCTCAACCGCGGCCTGGGGGAAGAAGAAGACGCCCTCGTTGCCGCCGCGCTGGTTGCCCTGAAGGGGATCGTTGAAGTCGGCGCCGTCGATCGAGACGTTGGAGTTGATCGAGCGCTGGCCGGAGATGACGAGGCCGGACCGGTCCGACTCCTGGATGACCGAAGGCGTGAGCAGGATGAAGTCGGGGAAGTTCCGGCCCCGTGCGGGCAGGTCCGAGATGGAGCGCGGATCGATGGTCAGGCTTCCCGCGGGGTCGGCCTGGTCGATCAGTCCCGTCTCCGTCGAGACCGTGATCTGCTCGCCGCCGACGGCCTTGAGGTCGATGCCGACGGA
This sequence comes from Acidobacteriota bacterium, assembly GCA_003222295.1. GTDB lineage: Bacteria > Acidobacteriota > Vicinamibacteria > Fen-336 > Fen-336 > AA29. The sequence goes on from QHVP01000280.1 coordinate 7,162, forward strand.
GTAGGTCGTGCCCACGCGCAGCGTGATGTCGTCCCGCCTACCGGCCAGGAAGCCGGTGGCCGTGGCTTCGACCACATAGTGGCCGACGGGCAACATGGGCGCGACGAAAGTTCCGTCCGCGCGGGTGGCGACCGTCCGCGTATAGCCGGTGGCGGTCGCGGTGATCCGGACGCTGGCGTTGCGGACGGCCTTGCGGTTGGGGCCGAGGACCTCGCCCTCGAGGGAAGCGCCTCCGGATTCGGACTGTGCGCCCGCGCTCGTTGCACCGGGGCCGGCCGCGAGAAACCCGACGAGGAGGAGAGGGAAATATCGTCGCATCGAAGACCTCCAGGGGTCTACATGCCGTTTACGTGTCCTCGGCGAGGAGTGTCCTCGCCGAGGACCCCTCCGGCTGACGTCTAGTTGCCGGGGACGATCATCGGCTCGAAGCGGAAGAGGTTCCGGCTGTGGGGATCGACGGTCACCTTCACCCAGTGCACGTTGGGGCTGCCGAACGTCTCGAGGCGCGTGAAGTTGGGGATCAGGTGCGCCTGGTCCACCAGCGGCTTGTCCTGCTTGAAGAAGTGGGTGTCGCCGTGGACGAGGACGACCTCGCCGTCGAAGTCCCGGGTCTCGGCGATCAGCGCGGCGATGAAGTTGTTGTAGCCGTCGAATCCGGGCAGGGTGCGCTCGTTGAACGTCTCCGTCTCGGGCAGGTCGAAGCTCATGTCGGCCTGGATGACCACCATCAGCCCGCGCAGCCCGCTTGACTTCGCGAGCGCGAAGGAGTCGTGCAGCCAGGAGATGTTGGCCGCGTCGCGGGCCTGGTATTCGGCGTTGTCGTCGTCGCAGTCTTTCTGGGTGCGGACGCTCTTGCTCGACAGGCACTCGGTGCCGACCTTGTTGTTGTTGCTGCCGGGGATGTTGAGGCCCAGGAAGACGACGTCACCGTAGGTCCACCGCGTGTTCTCCGAGTACACGTCACCGAGAGGGCCCTGATGCTCGAGCACCAGCGTCTTCTCTCCGAAGCTCTGCTCCTCTGCGAACATCTTCCCGCGGAGGAAGCTCAGCCGCTCCAGGGCGTTGTAGCCGCCGTTGTTGATGCGGTGGCAGTCCGTCCATTCGTTGTCGCCGGGCACGTAGACGAGCGGGGACTCGAAGGTGTTGAAGCGCTGGATGGCCGCCGTGAACACGCCGTCGGCGCACAGCGAGCTCCCCGACTTGATGTCCCCGTCGAACACCGAGAACGCGACCTTGGCCGCGTTGATGTCCGCGATCAACGTGGGCACCTTCGAGATCTCTGCGGCCGAATACGGCGTGTCGCCCCAGAGGGCGACCGTGAACTTCTGTCGCCCGTCACTGTCCCCGTCATCGGCCACCGCGCCGACGACTCCGACCACGATCACCAGGACGCCGACTGCGCCGATCACGGCCCACTTGCGATCCATCATGAAGCTCCTCCACTGCTGGCCGCCCGAGGTCACCAGCCCAGTCGAGCTCCAGCGGAGGCGGAGTATTCGCCATAGTTGGCGATAAATGCGTGAGAGGGATCACGTTGTGTGTATCTACGTGAGCACTATGTAGAATCAGCTACGGGACGACCTGCTCCAGCACCGCAAAGTCTCCCGGATTCCAGGCCTGGGCGATGATGTAGAGCTTCCCGCCGGCCTCGCGGAGCACGGCGTTGTGGACATGCTTGAAATTCACGAGCCCGAGGTCGTCCTTGGGGAAGATCGTGGAGACCAGGCGGTCGTCCTCGAGGAGGTAGATCGGCGCCCCTTTGCTCTTGTCCGGGCCGTCGAGGGCGGCGACCACGGCGTAGCGGCCGAGATAGTCGATGTCGCAGGGCAGGGAGCCCGCGGGCATCCTCAGGGTCGAGAGGTACTGGCCGTGCCTCGTGAAGCGGTCGATCTCGCCATTGGCCCGGTCGGCCACGTCGATCCGCTTGGTGCCCGGCGGGATCGTGATGCCGTGGCCGGTACCGAGCTGGCCGGGCCCCGACCCTCTGCCGCCGAAGGCCAGGTCGTACCACGCCGCCTTCATCGGACGATAGCTCGTCACCCGCGCGGTGAGGACATAGTCGAGGCTCGAGTATCCGGTGGTGATGTAGAGAAGACCGTCGAGGAACTCGACGTCGGTGGGGACGAACGCCCCGCCTCCCGCGAAGTAATCGCTCACCGAGGGCAGGCCGAACTCATCGCTGGCCGTGGGCGGGGCCAGGGTGCTGAGGAGCTCTCCCGCCAGCGAGGTGGTGAAGACGCGCCCCGCGTCATTGGCGGGGAAGCTCAGCAGCGCCGTTCCGTCGGGCGCGTACCAGATCTTCGTGTTGTGGAGGTTCGTGTCCTTCATCTCGGCCGCGGTGGGCACGAGCGCGATCTGCTTGAGGTCGGCGTCCAGGCGCAGGATGCCCGCTCCGGGCAGCGCGAAGTAGGTCTCTTCCTTGCCCGGCCGGTGATCGACCGCGAAGCCGCCATGCGCGGAGACGAGGACCCGGCGCGCTTCTTCCGGAAGGCGGGCCGAGGTCACGAGCACGCGGAAGCGGAGGGCTCCGGTTCCGCTCACCCCTTTGGCGGCGGGGTCGATGGTCCCCGGCGGGGCGGGGGTCGCGGCCGGCGGGGGCGCCGCGGCGCCCTGGAGGTGGTGCGGGTGGGCGAAGACGGGCCCGTCGCCGCAAAGCAGCACGGACAGGAAGACGGCGGCGGTCGTCTTGATGGCGCCCGCAAGCATACGGGAGTCCCGCACCTCGCCGGACGCGATCAGGGACGCTCGAGCTCGATGCGAAGAGAGGCGGTCGTACCGGGATGCACGGCGATCTCCCGGGTGGCGGTGCGGAAGCCGGGCCGGACGACTTCGACCTCATGGCGTCCGGGGGCCAGCCGCACGAGGCCGCGAGCCACCCCCCGGAACGCGCCGTCGATCCAGACGGACGCGTCGTCGGGGACGACGATGAGGCGCAGCGCCGCTCCCTCCGCCCGCGCGTCGTCACGCGGGTCATCACGATCGTAATAATCCTCGTCGCGGGCGCTTCCGCCACTCCAGTAGGGCTCGTCGCTCACGTAGCCGATGTCATAGGGAGCGTCGTACCCGCCGAAGTAGGGATAACCCCCCAGATAGAAGGCGAGGTCGAGACCGCCCCAGCCGTACGGGTAGTACCCGTAGCCGTAGGGATAGCGACTGTAGTAGCCGCGCCCGTAGCCTACGAGGCGCCCGAGCGCGGCGCGTATCCGGCGGAGCCGCGAGGAACGGCGTGCCCACCCCCGTAGTACCCGTACCCGCCGCGACCACTGGTGTAACGCGGTCCCGAGGAGAAGCCCCGTGTGAACAGGGCTCTGATTGGGCGCGACGCGGAGACGAAGCCCCGTGAGGAATGGCCCCCGAAGACCTGGCCGCCGGAGAAACCTCCTCGAGAGACGTGACCTCCGGGGAAATGGCCTCCGCCGAAATGGCCGCCGGAGGAATGACCTCCTCCGGAACGGCCACCCGAAGCGTGGCCCGCGGAGGCCGACGTCGCCGCGAAGGCCAACACCACCGCGACCGCCATCCTTGTCTTCATGGGTGCCTCTCTGGCGAATCCTCCTCCTCGGGCTCGCCGGAATCAAGAGCCCGGAGCTTCAGAAGGTCACGCCGAGGCCGACCCGTGAGGCCACCTGTCCCTTGCCGGGGCGATACTGCGGCGGACACCCGATGACAATGCAGTCCGACGCGGCGATCGGCGAGCGCGACGTCTTGAGGGCGGATTCGTAGCCGAGGCCGTAGAAGAAGATCCACCTCCGGCGGAAACGCAGATCGAAGCCGAGCTCCGCGCGCGCCATGGGCACCGTCCCGAAGGCGTCGCCCGAGACGAACGAGGGGCCGAGAGCCAGCGACAAGGCGGTCCGTCCGCTCGCGGTCAGCTTGCGATTGAGGCGCAGCAGGAGGGCGCCGTGCAGGCCGGAGTCCACGTCCACCACGCGCGTGCCGCCGCCGGGGGCCCGGGCCGCCATGGTGGTCGGCAGCCCGGGACCGAGCGTGGCCTCGACGGCCAGGTGCGGCCCCAGGCGCCGGCCCGTGTTGACCACGAAATCGCCGTGCAGCGTCCAGCGATGGTCCGGGAACGAGCTCGGGCCCGCGGCAAGCAGGGACGCTTGGAGCACCAACGCCGCCACGGCTCCAATCATTCGCATGGCGCGAACGATACGCTCGTCCGCCCTGGACGTCACAAGCGAACGCCAAGGACCAGGCAAGGGATCGGCAAGGGCCGCGCCGGGACCCGGGGGCGAGCGCGACGGTCGCGCTTCGCCACCCACCACCTATGTACGACGCCCCGTGACTCGGTGGTGACCTCGCGTGGCGAGTGCCTCTCGAGGCGATGACTGTACTCAGATTGAGTACAGTCGGTGACCTCATCACGACATCGCTCCAGGATCCCCGCACCGCCGCCGAAATCGCCCGCCCGCGGCCTCACAAGACGGTCTTGATGGTCCGGACGGTCTCTCTGGTCCCGCGCCTCTTCACGGGGCGAAAGATCGTACTCAAATCACGTACAATCGAGACCCCGCGAGACTGTACTGCGGTCCGACCCTCGCGGTGCGGACCGCGACCGTGTCGGCGCGGCAGAGGCCAAGGGGAGACCTCACGTCCGGCGTGCGCGCACGGCGCGGGTATACTCTCGCCGAACGTGACCTCACTCATGGAGAGGGCCCTGCGCCTTCTCGGAACCGCTGGCGAGCGCCGAGGGCGGATGCTCGGCGGCTTCGTCGACTCCCTCCTCCAGATGTTCGAGAACTGCCGTCCGGGCCTGACCGACGAGACCCTGCGCAATGGGCCCGAGGGGATCGAGCGCTTCTTCCTGGACCTCTACGAGAAGGAGCGCGGGCGGCTCTCAGAGACGATCCAGCAGCAGGAGCAACATCTCTCTCCCGCCGACCGTCGGGAGCTCTTCGAGCGGGTCGACGAGCGGATCCACAAGGTCGTGGTGCCCGCCTACGTCCGCGTCGCGGCCCGCTTCACGCCCCGTGAGCGGAACGACTTCTTCTTCGCTCCGGAGCCGCTGCACGGCCTCGAACGCCTGGGCTTCACGGCGGCGGGAATAGCGATCGGGGCCTTCGCCGTCTGGGCGCCGTTCATCCCGCTGTGGGAGAAGGAGTGGGTGCTGGCCTTCGCCCTGGCCGGGCTCGTCTTCCCGGGCATCCGGCGCTTCCTGTCCTTGCGCCGCTACCAGGCCGAGTTGAACGCGTTGGTCACCCGGACCGACAACGAGATCTGGCGCATGGACCTCGCGTACCTGACCAATGACATGAGCGAGAAGGCCGCCGGCGCCGCCAGCGCCGACGAAGCGATAACCGAGGAAGCGCGGCTCCGCACGCGGCTCGAGGACGCACCGCGAGGTGACGCGACGAAAGCGGATCGCCGCCCCGCGAAAGAGGGAGGACGGTAATGGTCCAGGTAGCGGGAGTGGTGCGGGCGATGGACACGCTCAAGGCCTCGGTCCGGCGCACCGCGTTCCTGGTCCTCGCCATCCTCCTCGTCTCGACGTTGTTCTACGGCTCGTGCACGGCGCGCGTGCTCCCCAACCAATGGGGCGTCGAGCAGCGGAAGTTCGGCCTCAAGACCGGCGTGGCGGACACCGCCTACGGGCCCGGCCTCTACTTCGTGGGCCCCGGCGTCACCATGCACACCTTCCCCCGGGAGATCCACGTCCTGGAGGCGAGCTACGACCGGGAGGAGGCCCTGCGCAAGGGCGGGTCGAGCCTCGCTAATTCCGTGAACGCCTACTTCGACCACCGTAGCCGACTCCTCGGCACGGACACCCATCGCATCATCGACGCCCTGAACGTCCAGACCTCGGACGGCTACGCCGTGACCGCCGACGTCACGCTCCTCTATTCCATCGAGGACCCGGTCCGCGTGGCGCGTGACTTTGGCTGGGGCTCTCTGTATGTAGACTCCTTCGCCATCAACACGTTCCGGAACGGCGTCCTGACGACGATCGGCAAGCTCAACGCGGAGTCGTTCTACGACGAGGCGGTGCGCATCAAGGCGATCGAGGAGACGGAGACCCTGCTGCGCCAGCGCTTCGCGGCGCGCGGCTTCAAGGTGGACAAGCTGCTGCTCCGCAACTACCGGTACGTCGAGGCCTACGAGAAGTCCCTGGAGGCCAAGAAGGTGGCGGTGCAGCTCACGGAGAAGAACCGCAAGGAAGGCCTGGTCAACGAGGAGAAGGCCAAGCTCAAGCAGATCGAGTCCAAGGGCAACGCCGCCATCACGATCGCCGAGTCCGAGGTCAACGCGCGGATCGCCAAGGTCCGGGCGGAGGCCGACCTCTACTCCTCCCAGGGCCGGGCCCGGGCGGACAAGGAGGTCAACGTCGCCGCGGCCGAAGCGAAACGCCTCAAAGCGGAGGCCCTGACCACCTCCGGCGGCCGCTACGTCGTGGCCCTCGAGACCTCGAAGATGTTCGACAACATCGAAGGCGCCGTCATGTCGCCGGAGCAGTACATCAGCTTCGTGCGCAGCGCCTGGGCCCTGATCGGCGTGAGCCCCGGCGCCGCCACCGCAGTCGCGCCGGTGGCGGGAGACAAGAAGTGACGCCCCGCCACCGCCGCCTCGGGTTGCTCCTGGCCGCGGCCCTGGCCCTGGACGGCTGCGGGGCCACCACGTCCACCGAGGTCGGCGTCCGCACCAGCCTTTTCGGCGTCCTCGAGAAGCGCGGCGAGCAGCAGGTCTACGAGCCGGGCGGCATCTATTTCTTCCTGCCCATCGTAAACGCCTGGAACACGCTGCCCATCTCGCAGCAGAACCTGGTGATGAACGCGAAACCCAGCGAGGGCGATCGGCCGATCCCGGACGACGTCACGTTCAAGACGAAGGACGGCAACAACATCTACATGGACGTGAACGTGATGTGGCGGATCGACCCCAAGAAGGCCGGGTACATCGTCGGCCGCATCGGCCAATCGGCGAGCGAGATCAGCGAGCGCGTGGTGCGGCCGATCTCCCGCAGCGCGATCCGCGACGTATTCAACGAGATCACGAGCGAGGAGTACTACCAGGTGTCGGTCAAGAACCGCGTGGCCGGCAAGGCCAGGGACCAGCTCGCCGCCGAGCTCGCCCCCTATGGGATCCTGATCGACATGCTCCAGGTGCAGCAGCACCGGTTCGATGCCAGCTACCAGGCGGCCATCGACGCCCAGAAGCAGGCCGAGGCCGACGTCCAGACGCTCATCGAGCAGCAGAAGAACATGGAGGTCCAGAAGAAGAGCGAGCTGGAAGGGAAGCGCTCGGAGTGGAACAAGCAGCTCGAGGACGCCCAGGGCGACGCCGGGCGCATCCGCAACGAAGCCGACGGCTACTACCAGACCAAGACCAACGAGGCCAAGGCCATCGTTGCCACCGCCCAGGCGGAGGCCGAGGGCGTCCGCAAGGAGGCGGAAGCGCTCGGCAAGCTCGGCGGTGACGCGTACGTGAAGATGCAGGTGGCGAAGCAACTTTCGCAGAAGCGGATCTGGATCGTCCCCGCGACCAACGTCTCGACCATGGACGTCAACCAGATGCTCAAGTTCCTGCTCTCTCAACCCAAACCGGGGGCGGCGCAATAACAACGCGAACGGCGCCTGCCGGACCTCACCGCGCGAACAGCGACAGATCGATGGCGTCGGCCAGGATCCGGTAGCCCGCGGCCGACGGGTGCAGGTGATCGCCGCCGTCCACGGCCTCCCGGAGGCGAGAGGGCCGGGCGGGATCGCGCGCCGCCGCGTCGAAGTCGATGACGCCGTCGAGCTCGCCGCCGGCGCGGATCCAGCGGTTCACTTCCTGCCGATCCGCCTCGCTCTGCGGGCTCGAGTAGGCGGCGAACCCCTCGAAGGGCAGGATCGTCGCCGCGTACACGTGCAGGCCGTGGCTGCGCGCGCGCACGATCATCTGCCGGTAGGCGCCGATCACGTCCGCGGCGGTCGCCGCCGGCTCGCCGCGCTTGCGCGCGTCCACGGCGGTGCCGATGTCGTTGAC
>QHVP01000280.1:15312-15951 GCA_003222295.1 Acidobacteriota bacterium
CGACGATCGCCGCCGCCCGCGGGTCCGCCCAGACATCGAGGCCGCTGAGCACGTACCAGTGATCGGCCGTGGCCGGCGCGCGCAGGTCGGTCGCGGAGGAGACGTCGCCCGCCTGGATGAAGGACGTCGTCCGCGAACCGGGATGGCCCGTCAGCGCCGCGGGCACGGACACGAGGTGCACGCTCACGGCCAGGTTCGCGAGGGCGACCACGTCGAAGGGGATCGGGTCCGACACCATCACCGCGCCGCGGGGGATCGTGACCGAGGACGCGCCCGCGAACGTGAGCGCGCGGTCGCTCGAGGGCTCGATCGCGGCCAGCCTCACGGAACGCGCGACGTGCACCGAATCGACGGTGAGGTCGCCGTCACCGAACGCGTTCGACAGGGTGAGGCGGAGCCGCCGTCCGCCCAGCGACGGCTGGATCACCTGGCGCAGCGTCTGGCCGACGAGGCCCGGGCCCGGCGGCATGTTGTGCGGCTCGGTGAGCTGCTGGGCCGCGACCCAGCTCGCGACCCACCGTCCCTCGTCCGCGGCGCCTCGGACGACGGAGACGGACACGGACGGCAGGACGGCGAGGCCGATCACGACGACGCCCCGCCATCGTAGAGGCGCATGGCGGGTCATGGACTCACCCCTCG
>QHVP01000280.1:15981-27032 GCA_003222295.1 Acidobacteriota bacterium
AGCCCATCCCGGCCCCGATGATCGCGGGCGTGATGCGGAACGCATACGCGACCTCGCGGAACGTCTGCAGGTTCGACGCCCCCGTCGTGTAGCCGTTGGCGGCGGACGCGAGCAGGCAACCGAGCAAGCCGCCGATCGACGCCAGCACGGCCGACTCGACGACGAAGGACACGAGGATCGCCCGGCGCGAGAACCCGAGGGCGCGCAGGGTCCCGATCTCGCGCGTGCGCGCGGCCACGATCGCGTACATCGTGTTCATGGTCCCGAACACCGCGCCCAGGCCCATGACCACCGCGACCAGGCTGGCCAACGCGCGCAACACCATCGCCACCTGACCGCCCTGGTTCTCGAAGTAGGTCCGCTCGGGCACGGCCTGCAGCGACGCGCCGGGCAGGGAGCGGATCCAGCGGTCGAGAGCGGGGATCTCCGCCGGGTCCTTCATCCGCACCACCATGCAGTTGGTGACCGCCGGCCGCCGAAGGAGCGCGTTCAGTGAAGCGTAGTCGCCCCACACCTCGCTCTCGAAGGCCGCTCCGTCCGACTCGAACACGCCGACGACGGTGAGGTCCTGCCCGCGATAGCGGAAGGTGCTGCCGACGTCGAGGTCGCGCACGCGCTCGCGGATGCGGCGCCCGGCCATCACCTCGGCGAGACCGGCACGGAAAGGCCGGCCCGACGTCACGCGGATGCCGCCGCGCACCTCGAACGCGGAAGGCGACACCCCGCGCAGGGTGACGTTGGTCCGGTGGCCGTCCGTCCTCTTGCGCAGGGACATGACCATGACCGATTCCCCGGAGGCCAGGGCCTGGCCGTCGGGGCGGCGGAGGAGCCGCGCGTCAGCGAGGATCACGTTGCGGTCCTCCGGCGTCACCTCCGAGAACATCTCCGAGGCCGAGCCGCGCGACACGACGATCGCGTTGTCGGCGCGGCCGCTGCCGCGCAGCGCGGCGCGGAACCCCTCCGACATGGCCATGAGCACCGTGAACACCGCCACCACCAGTGTGATCCCGACCACGGCCAGGAGCGTGAGCCGCCAGCGCACGCGGATGTTGCGCAGGCTGTAGGACAGCGGGACGGCCACGGCTAGACCCCCCTCAGCATCTCGGTCACGCGCGCGCGGTAGGCGCCCACGGCAGGCATGAGGCCGGCGGCCCACCCCAGGGCCAGCGCGATGCCGAGGCCGGAAGCGGCCACGCGAGTGGTCAGAGCCATGCCCGCGAAGCCGAACCAGGTCCCGCTCGTCGCGTGGTCGAGGACCCAGATGAGGGCCGCGGTGCCGGCCACGCCGAGGAGGCCGCCCGCCCCGCCGATCACGAGCGCCTCCGAGACCACCAGCGCCATGACCTGCCCGCTGGTGAACCCGAGCGTCTTGAGGACCGCGATCTCGGTGCGTCTCTCGCGCACGGCCATGCTCATGGTGTTCGCGGTCACGAGCAGGATCGCGAAGCAGACCATGAGGCCGATTCCGTTGATGAGCACGCCCAGGTCGCCCGCCATGGACATGAAGTCGGCCGTGAAGTTCCGCTCCGTCTCCGTGAGCGTCGGGGAGCTGGAGTTCTCGAAGAGGGCGTCGATGGCAGCGCCGATCTCCGCTCCGCGCGCGGGGTCGTCGATCTCGACCAGGAAGGTCATGGCCCGGATGTGGCTGCCGAGGGCCTCGTGGAGGTACTTGAAGTGGAAGACCATCATCTCCGTCTCCGTGCCGGGGTAACGCGGGTCGGCGTCCATGAGCGCGCGGATGACGAACTCGAAGGGGCCGCTGCGCTTGCGGTAGGCGGAGACGAAGCTCTCCAGGAAGAAGTGATCGCCAATCTTCCATCCGAAGCGGCGGGCCAGCTCCCGACCCATCACGCAGGCGTGGGGATCGCTGAGGAAATCGCGGAGCTGATCGGGGGGCACGGACAGCTCCGGGTTCATGGCGAAGTACTCCTCGCCGTCCACGGCCACGTTCTGGAACGCGTCGCTCCAGTCGGTGGCACCGCCCGCGTCCTGGCCCTCCTTGCGCGCGGGCAGGACGCCTCCGAAGCCGTTCATCACCGCGACGCGCCGGACGCCCGGGACCTTCCGGATCTGCTCGCCGAAGGCCAGCGGTATCGGGATCATGAAGGTGACGGCGTTAGCGCGCTCTGCAGCGTGTAGAAGAGGAGGACGCAGAGGGCCATCGCCGCCACCGTGCTCGCGGTACGGATGGTGTTGCGCCGGAGGTGGCGGAGGACGAAGGGGAGGAACTTCAACACGACCCGGAGGGTAGCGCGGCTGCCCCCGATGCGCACGTCCGCACCATGGCAGCGCAGGACATCCTGAAGACCCTCCCGGGGAATCGTACGCACGAATCCAGGCCGGTGGGGTACCGACGCCTTATCCTAGGTGGCAGGAAACCTGGTCTTCAGAAGCCTGCCGGAGGCTGAGAGGATCGAGGCGGTCGTCCCTCCCATGCCCGCCCTGTCCGCCCCGCACTACGAGCTTGCCCGTCTCGCGATCGAGCGCGGCCTCGGACTCCTCTATCTCGTCGCGTTCGTGGTTGCCGTCCGCCAGTTTCCCGCGCTCTGCGGCGAGCGCGGGCTCGAGCCCGCGCCGCGCATCCTTGGCGCGAGGACTTTCTGGGAGGCGCCGTCTTTCTTCTACCTGGGCTATTCGGACGGCCGGCTCCGGCTCGCGGCGTGGATGGGCGCGGTCGTGGCCGCGCTCATCGTCCTCGGCCTGCCGCAGCGGGGGCCTCTGCCCGTCACGATGCTCACCTGGTTCCTTCTCTGGGCGCTCTACCTTTCGATCGTCAACATCGGCGGCACCTTCTACGGCTTCGGCTGGGAGACACTGCTCTGCGAGGCGGGCTTCCTCGCGATCTTCCTCGGCAACGCCGCGACGGCTCCGGCCTGGCCGGTCCTCTTCGCCTTTCGCTGGCTGGCCTTCCGCGTCGAGTTCGGGGCCGGCCTCATCAAGCTGCGGGGCGATCCATGCTGGCGCCAGCTCACCTGCATGGAGTGGCATCACGAGACCCAGCCGATGCCGAACCCGCTGAGCTGGTTCTTCCACCACCTCCCGCGCCCGATCCATCGGATGGAGGTCGTGGGCAACTTCGTCGCCCAGCTCATCCTCCCCTTCGGGCTCGCCCTCCCGCAGCCGCTGGCGTCCGCCGCGGCGTTCCTCCTCGTGGGGACGCAGCTCTACCTCGTGGTGAGCGGCAACTATGCGTGGCTCAACTGGGTCACCATCGTGGTCCTCTTCGCGGGCATCCGGGACGACGCGGTCCCGAGAGCCGTGCGCGACGCCCTCGGGCCGGGCGCGATCCGGTTCGCCGCGCCGCCGACGTGGTTCCTCCTGGCGGTGGCCGGGCTGGCCGTCCTCGTGGTGACCCTCAGCTACGGCCCGGTGCGCAACCTGGCCAGCCGCCGGCAGGCCATGAACGCGTCGTTCGACCCCTTCCGGCTCGTCAACACCTACGGCGCGTTCGGCGCCGTCGGACGGGAGCGCTACGAGGTGATCGTCGAGGGCACCGACGCGGAGGAGCTCGAACCGGGCACGCAGTGGCGCGAGTACGAGTTCAAGGGCAAGCCCGGCGACCCGCGCCGGATGCCGCCGCAGGTCGCGCCGTACCACCTCCGGCTCGACTGGCTCATGTGGTTCCTTCCTCTCTCGCCCCGTTACGGCGAGAGCTGGTTCGTGCCCTTCCTGATCCACCTTCTCCAGGGGGATCGGGCGGTCCTGCGCCTGCTCCGCGGTAACCCGTTCCCCGGCCGGCCGCCGGTCTGGATCCGCGCGCGGCTGTTCCGGTACCGGTTCTCCTCGTGGGCCGAGTGGCGGCGAACGGGCGCCTGGTGGACGCGAAGCGAGACCGGGCCGTTCGTACAGCCGCTGCGGCTGCGGGCGTCCTCTTGACCACGAGCGGCGCCGTCGACGCCGTCGTCATCGGAGGGGGACCCAACGGCCTCCCGGCCGCGATCACGCTCGCGCGAGGGGACCGGTCGGTCACCCTCCTGCGGAAGGAGTAAGCGCTCAGCGGAGGTGTCCGGCTCCGGGTGAGGCTCCTGATCGGGTGGGCGCGATTGCCGAGCGCGTCGTCTCGTCTGCGGATGGCCCCTGGCCGATAACGATTTACGGCATACGGCGACCTGGCGCGGCCTTCGCATCCTCCCTTGGCCAACGGGAGGCGTGCCCATGGCGGAAATCGACCAAGCCACCCGAATCATTCGCGTCAAGATCGTCTACTACGGGCCGCCTCTGGGCGGAAAGACCACCAACCTGCGCCGCCTCCACGCGCTCGCGGTGGACACGCGCCGGGGCGAGATGATCTCGATCAACTCGCTCCAAGACCGCACGATCCTCTTCGACCTCCTTCCGTTCACCGTCGTCGGTCCGCGCGGTTTCAACCTGCGCCTGCAGCTCCTGGCCGTACCGGGCCAGGCGCTGTATTCGGCCACGCGCCGCGCTGCCCTCAGGGGCGCGGACGGCGTGGTGTTCGTGGCCAACTCGGCCATCGACCGCTGGCAGGAGAACCTGATCAGCTACAGCGAGATGAAGACGCACCTCATCGACCACGGCATCGACCCCACCGCGATCCCTTTCGCGCTGCAGTACAACAAGCGCGACCTGCCCCTGGTGACCGAGGTGGGGGTCATGGACCTCGGCCTCAGGTCGAGTCCGCAAACCGCCTTCCAGGCCGTCGCGAACAAGGGCGAGGGGGTGATCGCGACGTTCGAGGCCATCCTGGCGCGGACCCTGCGCGACCTGTCCCGCAAGTTCCGTGTCCTGGCCATGGAGGACGGGCGCAGGCCGGAGCAGTTCGCGCAGGAGACGGTGACGAGCCTGTTCGGGCGCGTCTCGCCCGCGGAGGCGGGCACGGCCGGGACCGAGCCGCTCGTCGAGCGGTTCGGAGAGAGCCCTCTCACCATCCGCGTGGCCGTCTCCGGCGCGGCCGGCGACGGGAGCCGCGGCGTGGCGAGGAGCCCGGGCGCGGTGGCCGAGGCCTACGCGGAGGCCTGCACCGAGCTGGCCGGCCGGCTGGCCACGGTGACGGCGGAGCGCGACGAGGCGCAGGCGGGCCTGGCCGACGCCCGGCGGGCCTTGGCCATCGCCGGCGACCTGGATCGGCAGGACGTGACGATGACGGTGAAGCGGATGCTCGCCTGCGTCGCGGAGAGCGCGGGCGCCGCCCATGCGTCCTTCGCGTTCGTGACCGCGGACGGGTTCGACCGCGTCATGGGCCTGCCCGGGGACGGCAACCTGCTCCTCGAGAGCCCCGGCGGAAGGCGCTACCTGCAGGCGCTCGCCCAGGCGGACGGTCCGTGCGTTCAAGAGGCGGCCTGCGACCTCGAGCTGTTCGCGTTGCTGGGCGAAGGCGAGCGGCAGCTCTCGGCGCTCGTGTCCCTCCCGCTGAGGACGACCTCGCGCACGGTCGGCCTGGCCGTGCTCTACTTCCTGGACGACGATCCGCTTCCCACGCCCGCGGCGCTCGAGCACCTCGAGCTGCTCGCGTCCGTGTTCGCGGCGCCGCTGGCCATGGCCGTCCCCGCGGAGTCCGCTGTGCCGTCGGACGCTCCCCTCGTCCTGGCTCAGGCGAACTGATTCGTTCCGGAACGACGGAGCGGCAATCTTGCACGATCAGCCTTCGAGAAGCGCGAACGCCTTCTTCATCGCCAGCGCCGTCGCGGCGACCGCTTCTTCCCGCGGCAGGCGGCGCACCGCCTCGTTGAAGGGCTCCGCGCGCACCGGGCCGTCGTAGCCGATGGCGGCCAGCGCCTTCAAAAAGGCCGCCGCGTCGATCACGCCGGTGGCCAGGGGCAACTCGCGCGCGTTGTCCCGCTGCTGGTCCTTCGGCACGTCCGCCGGCGCGTCGTTGAGGTCGACGGCCACCACGTCCTCGTTGCGCAACGCCTGCACGTCCGCCGCGCCGTCGCCCGCGTGGTACCAGTGCCAGCTGTCGAGCACGAGGCCCACTCCGGCGACGCCGATCTCCGCGATCAGCTCCCGCGTCTCGGCGAGCGTGTGCAGGAAGGGATAGCGGCGGGCGGTCCAGGCCGTCTTGGGTGCGACGTATTCGAGGCCGAGCCGCACCTCGTGGTCCCCGAGAAGGCGGGCCACCTCGCGCAGCCGGCGCGCGGTCTGCCTGAAGTGCTGCAGGTAGGTGAGCGAGTCCGAGCCGGGAGGAAGCCAGGTGCCGGTGCGGCGCACGCCCGCGCGCTGGAGGGCGCGCGCGTAGGCGGGCAGCTCGCCGAGGCCGAGAGCGAACGTCTCGTCGTCCTTGCGGAAGTCGACGGCGAGGAAGGCGGCCCCGAAGACGAGGCCGCTCGTCTCGAGGTCGGCCCGCACCGTGGCGACCTCGGAATCCGAGAGGCGGGCCAGCTCTCCCGCGTCCGCAATGGCCTCGCGCTGCGTCGCCTTCACCCCGAGGTTCCCGCAGATGAGGTCAATGGTCATGCGGCGGCGGAGGGGCGGCTCGGCGGCACTGGCCCAGGCCGTGCGTCCGAGCGCGGCCGCGACCCCGCCCGTCAGCATGCCGGCCAGGACGTCCCGCCGGCGGTGATGACCCATTGTCGCATTCTGTCATGCCCCTGATCGACAGTTCGTGCCCGGCGCAGCGGTCGAAGCGGACCTCGGCCGGATCGTTTGCGTGGCATTCTGATGGGCCCGGGATCGGGGCCCACATGCAGCTCATCGGCGGCCAGCCCGTCTTCTCGGCCACGGATCTCGTCGGCTTCCTCGCCTGCGAGCATCTGACTGCGCTCGAGCTCGCGGCCGCGGCGCGCCTCGTGAAGCGGCCGATGCGCGAGGACCCTGAGCTGGACGTCCTGCAGCAGCGCGGGATGGCCCACGAGCAGCGCTATCTGGCCGACCTGGAGGGCGCGGGCCGTCGAGTCACGCGCATCGAGCGCGACGAGACCATCGCGGATCGCGGCGAGCGGCTGCGTCACGCGGCCGCCGCAACCGAGGCCGCCATCCGCCGCGGGGACGACGTCATCTACCAGGCCACGTTCTTCGACGGCCGCTGGCTCGGCCATGCCGACTTCCTCGTGCGTGTCGAGACGGCGAGCGCCCTCGGTCCCTGGAGCTACGAGATCGTGGACACCAAGCTCGCGCGCCACACGAAGGCGAGCGCCCTCCTCCAGATCTGCTCGTACGTCGATGCGCTGGCGCGGATCCAGGGGCGCGAGCCCGAGTGGATGCACGTCGCCCTCGGCGGGAGCGCGCGGACGGTCGAACGTCACCGCGTCGCCGACTACATGGCCTACTACCGGGTCGCCCGGCGCCGCTTCGAAGACAGGATCGCCGCGGCCGTCCCCGCCTATCCGCCGGTCACGACCTACCCGGAGCCCGTCGAGCACTGCGACGTCTGCCGCTGGGACGAGGTGTGCACCGCGCGCCGGCGCCAGGACGACGACCTCTCGCTCGTGGCCGGGATCGCGTCGCGCCAGCGCCAGGCCCTGAAGGCGCGCGCGATCTCCACTCGCCGCGGCCTGGCCGGCCTCACGCGTCCGCGCGTCGGTCGAGAGCTACTCGATCAAGCGGCTCGAGCCCCTCTATCGGTACACGCGGGAGATCGGCCTGCGCGACGTCGGCCCCGTGATCGCCGCCTACGAGGCCTGGCTGCAGGCCGGCGGGGAGGCCGGCCACGACGATGCGGCCCTACGCAAGATCGAGCGTTACAACCACGACGACGTCGTGTCGACCATGCTCCTCCGCGATTGGCTCGAGGGCCGCCGGTTGGAACTCGCGGGGCAGATCGGCGAGACGCTGCCGCGTCCTCTGCCCAGGTCGGGCGAGGCCACGGAGGAGCTCTCCGAGACCCTCGCCCGCGTGCAGGCGCTTGCGGATCGCCTGACCGACGGCGCGGCCGCCGACGCAAGCGAGCGCACCGCGGAGCAGCACGGCCGCTGGCTGCTGGCCCAGCTCCTGTCCTGGCACCGCCGCGAGGAGAAGGCGTTCTGGTGGCGCTACTTCTTCTTGATGGACGACCTCACGGACGACGAGCGGATCGCCGAACGCGAGCCCATGGCTGGGCTCTCGTATGTCGGAGTGGTCGAGCAGGTCAAGAAGTCGCTCGTCCATCGGTATCGCTTTCCGCCGCAGGAGCACGGGATCCACGAGGGTGGGCCGGTCTCGGATCCGGCGACGGGGGAATCTCCCGGACGCGTCGTGGCCGTCAACGACGCCGCGGGCACGGTCGACCTGAGCCGCGGTGTCCACAACGACGCGCCCCACCCGACGTCTCTGGTTCCGAAGGACCTGATCCCGACGAAGGAGCTGCGTTCGAGCCTCATGCGGATGGGGGAGTGGGTGGCGGATCACGGGATCGATGCGGACCTCGCCCCCTATCGCGCCGCACGCGACCTCCTCTTGCGACGGCCACCGCGGGCCGGCCAGGCCCCGGGCGCTCGTCTCCAACAGGACGGCGAGGATCCGACTGCGGTTGCCGTTCGTGTGGCCCTGGCTCTCGACGAGAGCACGCTGCCGATCCAGGGTCCGCCCGGGTCGGGCAAGACCTACACGGGCGCGCAGATGGTCCTGGCCCTGGTCGCCGCCGGGCGCAAGGTCGGCGTCACCGCGAACAGCCACAAGGTCATCGGCCACCTGCTCGACAAGATCGCGGAGCTGGCCGGCGAGCGGGGGATGACGGTCCGGATCGGGCAGAAGCCGGAGACGGACGGCGACCCGACCTGCGCGATCGCGCGCTGCTTCAAGACGAACGGCGAGCTGCTGGCCGCCCTCCGCGGCGGCGAGCTCGACGTCGTGGGCGGGACGGCGTGGGTCTGGTCCCGCGAGGACTTCGCCGGAACGCTCGACGTGCTCGTCGTGGACGAGGCCGGGCAGATCGCGCTGGCCAACGCCCTTTCCGTGTCCCCGTCCGCCCGCAGCCTGATCCTGCTCGGCGACCCGCAGCAGCTCGAACAGCCCCTGAAGGGCACGCACCCGCCGGGGGCGGAGCGATCCGCGCTCGCCCATCTGCTCGGCGAAGCGGCCACGATGCCGGCGGAGAAGGGTCTGTTCCTGGCCAAGACCTGGCGGCTCCATCCCGACGTCTGTGCCTTCACGTCGGAGGCGTTCTACGCGGGCCGACTCGAGCCGCAAGCCGGGCTCGAGCGCCAGTCATTGGAGGGGAGGGCGCCTCTGACCGGCACGGGCATGCGCTACGTGGCCGTCGCCCACACCGGCAACCAGAGCGAATCGCCGGAGGAGGCGGAGGCGATCGCGGCGCTCGTGCGGTCCCTGGTCGATGGCGAGGCGTCCTGGACGGACCGGCACGGCCAGCGCGGCCTGCTCCTTCTCGGCGATGTGCTCGTCGTCGCCGCCTACAACGCGCAGGTGGCCGAGCTGGCCCGCCGGCTGCCGAAGGGCGCGCGGGTGGGGACGGTCGACAAGTTCCAGGGCCAGGAGGCGGCGGTCTCGATCTACTCGATGGCGAGCTCGTCACCCGCCGACGCGCCCCGCGGGATGGAGTTCCTCTACAGCCTCCACCGGCTCAACGTGGCCACGTCGCGCGCCCGATGCCTGGTCGCGGTGGTGGCGAGCCCGGAGCTCTTTCGGGTCCGTTGTCGCACGCCGCGACAGATGCAGCTCGCGAACGGACTGTGCCGGCTGCTGGAGATGGCGACTCGTCGCTGATTCGCCCGGTGCTACGATCGGCTCGCTGCCGCTGCGCGAGGAGACTTCGATGGACCCGTCCGCTGTCACCACCGTCCGTTCCCAGGTCAGCGACGCCGAGTGGCAGCAGCGCGTGGATCTCGCCGCCTGCTACCGGCTCGTGGCACTGTACGGATGGGACGACCTGGTGTTCACGCACATCTCCGCGCGGGTGCCGGGGCCGGAGCACCACTTCCTCATCAATCCTTACGGCATGTTGTTCGACGAGATCACCGCTTCCAGCCTGATCAAGATCGACCTGGCCGGAAACAAGGTGATGGACAGCCCCTACGACATCAACCCGGCCGGGTTCACCATCCACAGCGCGATCCACGCCGTGCGCGAGGACGCGAGGTGCGTGCTTCACCTGCACACCCTGAACGGCGTCGCGGTTTCGGCGCAGAAGGACGGCGTCCTGCCCGTCTCCCAGCAGTCGATCGTGGTGCTCACCTCCCTGGCCTACCACGACTACGAAGGGATCGCGCTCAACGAGGACGAGAAGCCGAGGCTCGTGCGCGACCTCGGGGACAAGACCTTCCTCATGCTGCGCAACCACGGGCTGCTGACCGCGGCGGAGACGACCGCGGACGCCTTCGTGTTCATGTATGTATTCGAGGCCGCCTGCACGATACAGGTGCGGGCGCAGGCCGGCGGCGGCGAGTTGATTCCGGTGGATCCACGCATCATCGCCGGCGCGCGGGCGGCGGTGAAGCAGGTGACGCGCGGCGCGGGCGGGGGGATCGCCTGGCCGGGACTCCTGCGCAAGCTCGACCGGCTCGATCCGAGTTACCGATCCTAGCAGACGGCTCTCATCTGGTTCGGACCCGCCTCGACAACTACAGCACAATTCCCCCCGCGCCAAGACTGCCGTCCCACCCCCGGCGCGATCCCAGAGTGCAGTGCTACGATGCAGCCGAGGAAACGATGGCTACGACCACGCGTCGCGCCGCGACGGAGGAGGATCTCCTCGCGATGCCCAAGGACGGCCAGAAGTACGAGCTCGTCGACGGCGAGATCCGCGTGAGCCCGGCGGGGGATCGCCACAGTGTAGTCGCGCTCGAACTGGGCGCTCGGCTGCTTGCTTTCGCGAAGGAGCATCGGCTGGGTCACGTGTGTGGCGCGGACGCCGGCTTCCGCCTACCCAGCAAGAACATTCGTAGCCCCGACGCGAGCTTCGTCGCCGCGGGTCGTTTTCCCCACGACCGGCCGCCGGACGACTTTGGGAACGTCGCACCCGATCTCGCGGTCGAGGTGCTTTCGCCCCGCGATCGGCCCAGACACGTCCTCGACAGGGTCGGCGAGTATCTCGAGGCGGGCGTGCGCCTCATCTGGGTCATCGATCCGCGCAAGGCCCGGGCGGTGATCTATCGATCCCTCAGCGACGTCAGAGAGCTTGCCGCGGACGGCGTGCTCGACGGCGAGGACGTGTTGCCTGG
>QHVP01000282.1 GCA_003222295.1 Acidobacteriota bacterium
AGCACGGTGACGCCGAGCGGGTCGATCTTCCGGCGCGACACCACGGTGCCGCCGGTGGGCGGCTTCTCGAGGAGCTGGCGGCCCGCCGTGCGGTCTTCCCATGGCGTGACCGCGACCTGCGTCACCGACGTCAGCACGCCGCGCACCTCCGCCTCCGTGGGCACGGCCACGCCCTCCTTCTGCGGGGCCACGGCCAGGACGACGCGGCTGTCCTCGTGGATGTTGCGCAGGGTGACGTCGCGGACTTCGTCGAGGGTGATGGTGGGCAGGAACTGCCGCACCAGCGCCAGCTCGACGTCGATCCCGGGGCTGGGCTCGCCGGTGAGGAAGTTGGACGCGTACTCCCGGGCGTACGAGCTGCTCTCGCTCTTGTCCCGCTCCTGCCAGGCGCGCTCGTACTGGGCGAGCAGCTCGCGGCGCGCGCGGTCCAGCTCGGCGGGCGCGAAGCCGTGGCGGCGCACGCGCTCCGCCTCCGTGAGCAAGGCGCGCAGGCCGGTCGCGATGCCGCCGTCGGCGACGACGGCGCCCAGCACCTCCGTGTCGGTATTGCGGCCGATCGTGCCGCCCGAGGACGACGCGCCCAGGAACGGCGCGTCCCCGCGACGCGCCATCTCGGCCAGACGCGAGTTCACCATGGAGTGGAACAGCGTCTCGACCAGGCTGCGCCGGTAATCACCGACCCGGCCCTCCGGAAGCTTGGGATGCTTGAAGATGACGGAAACGCCGGACACGCGGGCCTCGGGATCGGTGGCGACGCTGACCAGCGTCTCGGGGTGACTGGGGATGTCGTAGACGGGACGCGTGGCACCCGGCGCGGCCGCCGGGACCTCGCCCAGCTTGTCCTGGATCCAGCGCTCGGCCTTGACCGGATCCACGTCACCGACCATCGCCACCGCCATGCGGTCCGGCCGATACCATTCGCGCGCGAACGCGCGCAACCGGCCGGGGTCCGAGCTCTTGATGACGTCGGGATCGCCGATGGGCAGGCGCTCGGCGTAACGCGAGCCGTGCATGAGGATGGGGAACTGCAGGCGCTGCAGGCGCGAGTTCGCGCCCTGGCCCAGGCGCCATTCCTCCAGCACGACCCCGCGCTCCTTGTCGATCTCGTCCTTGCTCAGCGTCCAGCCGCCCGCGAAGTCGGCGAGCACGGTGAGACCCTTCTCCACGAGGCCGCTGCGGTCGGTGGGCACCTCGAGCATGTACACCGTCTCGTCGAAGCTGGTGTACGCATTGGCGTCGGCGCCGAAGCGCGCGCCGATGGACTCCAGGAACCCGACGAGCTCGCCGGGCGCGAAATGCTTGCTGCCGTTGAAGGCCATGTGCTCGAGGAGGTGAGCGAGGCCGCGCTGGTCCTCCTGCTCGAGGACGGAGCCGGCATCGACGGCCAGCCGCAAGGCCACCCGGTGCTCGGGCCGCGCGTTGCGGCGGATGTAGTAGGACATCCCGTTCGGCAGCCGGCCGCGACGGACGGCGGGGTCGAAGGGGAGTGGGTCCGCCAGCCGGTAGATCGTCGCGGTGGGCGCGGCGCTGGCCGCGGGCCGCGGACTGGGCGGAGGCGCGTCGTACGGAAAGATGGCCGGAGCGACGGCCAGCGCCGACACAAGGAAGAATCGTGTTCTCACACGAGTAACTTATCTCAGGGGGGCACTCACGCACCATCCCGATGGGCGTTCGCACTGCGGCCACCAGCGCGCTGATTGGCTGCGACCCCCCCTGAACCCCCCCTCGCACGTCGCCGCCGCTGCGCGACGCCGCCGCGGTCTGCGGTTGGCGAGTCGCGATACAGTAGTTCGGCAATGAGGCTCTCGCAGCGGATGGCGCGGCTGGGAACGGAGACGGCCTTCGAGGTCCTCGTGCGCGCCCGGGCGCTGGAGGCGCAGGGCCGCAACGTGGTGCATCTCGAGATCGGCGAGCCCGACTTCGACACGCCCGGCCACATCACGGAGGCCGCCATCGCCGCCCTTCGCGGGGGCGCCACCCACTACGGTCCGTCCGCCGGCCTGCCCGAGCTGAGGGAGGCGATCGCGCAGGACTCGACGCGGCGGCGCGGCGTGCGCGCGACGTCCGAGATGGTCGTGGTCACGCCCGGCGCCAAGCCGATCCTGTTCTTCGTGATCCTCGCCCTCGTGGACGAAGGCGATGAGGTCCTCTACCCGAACCCGGGCTTCCCGATCTACGAGTCGATGATCCGGTACATCGGCGGCATCCCGGTGCCGGTGCGGCTGCTGGAGGAGAAGGCGTTCACCCTCGACGTGGGACAGCTCTGCGACCGCGTGGGTCCCAAGACGCGCCTCATCATCCTGAACTATCCGCACAACCCGACGGGGGGCGTCCAAGTACAACGCGCCCGTCCTCTCGGACGAGATCTACTCGCGCATCCTCTACGACACCGATCACAAGTCGATCGCGGGCATGCCGGGCATGGAGTCGCTGGCCATCGTCCTCGACGGCTTCTCCAAGACCTACGCCATGACGGGATGGCGGCTGGGCTACGGGATCATGCCCGCGCCCATGGCGCAGGTGGTGGCCAAGCTGCAGACCAACGCGACGTCCTGCACGGCGACCTTCAGCCAGCTCGCGGCCGTGCAGGCCCTGCGCGGCGACCAGTCGTCGGTGGACGCGATGGTGGCGGAATTCCGCCGCCGCCGCGACGCGATCGTGGACGGCTTGCGCGCCATCCCCGGGTTCACCTGCGCCCGGCCCAAGGGCGCGTTCTACGTCTTCCCCAACATCACGCGCACCGGTTACGGGAGCAAGGCCCTGGCCGACAAGCTGCTCGACCAGGGCGGCGTGGCCTGCCTCAGCGGCACCGCCTTCGGCGAGTTCGGCGAGGGGCACCTGCGCTTCTCGTATGCGAACAGCATGGAGAACATCCAGGAGGCGCTGCGGCGGATCGCGTCGGTGGTGGGAAGCTAGCGGCGACTCACAAGGGCTCTGTCCCTTCGCTCAGCATTGAAAGGTAGCGATCGTAGGCGAACACGCGGTTCCGCTTTCGTCCTGTGAGCTCTTGCGTCACTCGCAACTCCGCGAGCACTCCCATTCCCGCGCTGGCCCCGGGAAACGAAAGCCCGGTCCGTTTGCAAATCGCGTTCAGCGTGCTCACCGGCCGCTGCCGGAGGGCATCGTGGACGCGAAGCGCGGAACCGGTGGCGCGGCCACCGCGCAGTTGGATCCGGCCACGGTCCTCCTCAAACAAGTGGACGAGCCGCT
Source organism: Acidobacteriota bacterium (assembly GCA_003222295.1). Taxonomy (GTDB): domain Bacteria; phylum Acidobacteriota; class Vicinamibacteria; order Fen-336; family Fen-336; genus AA29. The sequence goes on from QHVP01000282.1 coordinate 3,211, forward strand.
TCGCAGTGCCGACGGCGCCATCCGCGGTCGTGCGGACCCCCTCGAGGAAGAAGTCTAGCCACGCCTCCCAGTCGCCTTCGACCCGGACGAGGTCGAGGAGCCGGTAATACTCGGGCCGGCGCTTCTTCAGGTAGAGGCTCAGGTAGAGCAGTGGATCCTTCAGGACGCCGGCATGGCACAGAAGCAGCGTGACGAGCAGGCGACCGATGCGGCCGTTCCCGTCGAGGAACGGGTGGATCGTCTCGAATTGGACGTGGGCGAGAGCGGCTTTCACCAGGATGGGCATGGCGACGCGGTCGTCGTGCAGGAGCTTCTCCAAGTCGCTCATGCACTGCGGAACCCGGTCCGGCGGCGGAGGAACGAAGTGCGCGTCGCCGGGGCGGGTGCCCGCGATCCAGTTCTGCGAACGGCGGAACTGTCCGGGGTCCTTCGCGCTCCCCCTGCCGCGAGCGAGGAGCTTTTCGTGGATCTCGCGGATCAAGCGGTTCGAGAGAGGAAATCCGCCGCGAAGCCGCGCGAGCCCATGATTGAGCGCCGCAACGTAGTTGGACACTTCGGTCACGTCGTCGATCGGCACGCCGGGAGCTTCTCTCAACTCGAAGAGCAGGAGGTCGGACAACGAAGACTGCGTCCCTTCGATCTGCGAAGACAGCACGGCTTCCTTCCGCACATAGGTGTAGAGGAACAGGTGCGGATCGGGCAGGAGGGTGGAGACGCTGTCCAGGCGGCCGAGCGCCAGGAGGGCTTGCTCAAGCCGCATCTGCCGCTCACCGTCGATGATGAGCGGCGGGTCGGGCGGGAGCGGATCCGGGAGAAACGCGCGGACACTTTCGCTGCCGCTCTTCGTGATCGCGTACTTTCCTATGGCGCCCCGCTTCATTCCCAATCCCCCCGTTATTCAGGGGAGCTAAGCAGGAGAATAGACTATTAAGTGTTAGATCGCAACGCTTAATAAAATGGAGCCGGCACTGATACCGGACCCAGGTACATCAACGTGAATGGTGCTCCCTCGCAGATATACTTCGGTCCTCCACTCTTCTCGGTGAACTGATGGTCTTCCGCATCTTCTCCACCACCGACGCATCGCGATTACCGCGGCCTATACTCGGCCTCATGACCTTCCGGATCTTCTCCACCACCGACATCGGCCAGGAAGCGCTGCAGCGCCTGCGCGACAAGGGCTGGGACCTCGAGGTCTACGACCACGTCGAGCCGCCGCCGCGCGCGCTCATCCTGGAGAAGGTGAAGAGCGGCATCGACGCGCTGATCACCACCCTGCGCGACAAGATCGACGAAGAGGTGTTCGCGGCGGGGAAGCCGGCCGGCCTGAAGGTGGTGGCCCAGGACGCCGTCGGTTTCGACAACATCGACCGCGCGTCCGCCAACAAGCACAAGGTCCCGTTCAGCAACACCGCGGACGTCCTCACCGACGCCACCGCGGAGTTCGCCTTCGTCATCATGGGCACCGTTGCGCGCATGACGTGGCCCTCCGAGCAGATGGTGCGCGAGCAGACCTGGTCCACCTGGCATCCGTACCATCCCTGGCTGGGCGACGAGGTGACGGGCAAGACCGTCCTGGTCGTGGGCACCGGCCGCATCGGGAAGAGCTTCATCAAGAAGGCGGTCGGGTTCGACATGGACGTGCTCTGCTACGACCCCGCCTTCCAGGACGCGAAGTTCGTCGAGTCCGTCCGCCGCGTGATGCAGGTGCGGCACGAGGAAGGCCTGTCCACGCGACGGCAGACCATCGCCTACGTGCCGTTCGAGGAGGGGCTGGGGAGGGCCGATTTCGTCACCCTTCACGTGAACCTGACGCGGCCGGGCGAAGCCGCGGAGCCGACCTACCACCTGATGGACGAGCGCCGGCTCCGCCTCATGAAGCGGACGGCCTATCTGGTGAACACCTCGCGCGGTCCGGTGGTGGACGAGAACGCCCTCACCCGCGCCCTCACCGAAGGATGGATCGGCGGCGCCGCCCTCGACGTCTTCGAGACCGAGCCGCTCCCCGCGGACAGCCCGCTGCGCGACGAGGCCCTGAAGCTGAAGCTGCGCATGTTCCATCACTTCGCCTCCGCCGGCCGCGCGACGCGGCTCTCACCCGATCCGAACGTCGGTATGGCGGGGCGGGCCGTGCAGGCGGTGATCGACGTCCTCGAGCGGCGCTACGAAGGCGATCCGAAGAAGATGCCGTACGTCGTGAACAAGGAAGGCTTCTGAGGCGCATCGGCGTTTCCGTCTCTGCGCTCGTGCTCCTGCTCGCTGGCGCCGGGCCCGCACCAGCCCAGGTCCCGGCGGCGACGGACGAGGCGCGACTCTGCACGAGGACGACCGGGGAGAGGGCGGTGGCCGCCTGCCGCCGCGCCCTGGAGCTGGGGCTCCCCCCGGCCCGGCAGCCGGCGATCGAGGCCACGCTGGCCTCACGCCTGTCCACGCTCGAACGATGGGACGAGGTGGTCGAGGTGTACCGCGGCGCGGTGTCCCGGCGACCCGCCGACGGCCAGGCACGGATCCGCCTCGGGGCCGCCCTCCTGCACATGCAGGACCGCGCACGGGAAGCGGAGCCGGAGCTGCGCGAGGCGGCGCGGCTGCGCCCGGAGGACGCGGAGGCGCAGGTGCTGCTCGGCAACGCGCTCGCGCTGCTCGGGCGCGCGCCGGAGGCGGTGGCCGCGTTCGAGCAGGCGCTGCGGCTGGATGCGGCGGCGCTCGATCAACGTCCCGCGGCCAAGGCGGCCTACGAAGCGGCCCGCCGGGATGAGAAGTGGCCGAAGCGCGCACCTCCACCCTGACGGGTCGGGTGGGGACGACGTCGGGCGATCGGAACGATCAGAGACGTTCCGGCGCCCGCGTGTGTCCGGCGGCCACGAGAGCGCTTTCGATCGCCTCCACCGCGTCCGTCCACCAGTCGCCGAGGGCGCTCCATTCCGTTGGCAGCTCCAGAAACCAGTGGAATGTCGAACCGGACCAGAAGGACCCGTACTCCACGCCGCGCGTGGTGCCGGGCCCCGTCTGGCTGCTCA
>QHVP01000281.1 GCA_003222295.1 Acidobacteriota bacterium
AAACTCAGGGGGGGCACTCACGCGTCACAAACGATTGGCGTTCGCGACCCCCCTGAAACCCCCCGTCGCTCGCCGCCGTTACGCCGCGCCGAGCTCACTGGTTGGTGCGAGATACCTCGCGGGTGACCGCGACCTGGAAGGCGCCGTCGTCGTCGTCGAGCGTGTCGTCGTTGATGCCGAGGTACAGCCGACCGCCGGTACGCACGCGGAAAGGCAGGCGCTCGGCCCCGATGAAGAACGTGTCGTCGGGCGAGATCCCGATGCGGCCGATCAGCGCCCCCGCCGGACGGTCGGGCATCGGCCGCCGCGGCGCGGGTGCGGCGGCGTCGAGGTCTCCCTCCGCTCCGATCGATCGATCATCCCCGAGGCTGACCGTGCCCGCCACGGAGAACGAGACGACTTCGCCGGCGGTGACGTCGATGCCGCTGTCCGTCCATCGCTCCGCCGTCGAGACCGTGATCATCCGGCCCCTTCGTCCGTCGGGCGCGCGCGCATCCCGGCCACGGGCCCGGACGATCCCATCATCGCTGCCGCCGCCGGTGGTCCCGCCTCCGGCCGCGTCGCGGTCACGGATACCGCGGCGCGCACGGCGAGGCCGCTCGTCGCCGATGACGGTGTCCGCCGGTTCGACACGATCCCCGCCTCCGACCTCGAAGGTCGTGCGCGCGGACGACTCGGCGATATCCCGGCCGTCGTCGAACTGGATGGAACGCACTTCAGCGACGGCGACGCGGAGGCGGTCCGGCGCGCCTTCACCTTCGGACGGCTGGAACTCGACCCATCCCCGTGCGACGGAGACGAGCGTCCCTTGCACACGGCGGCCGTCCTGGAGGACGAGCGTGTCCGGCCGCGCCGCGACCGGGAAAGCGAGAACGGCGAAAGCGACGACGGAGAAGATCGAGGTACCACGTGACGGCATTGTCGGCCTCCCGGGCGACCTTCCTCAGGACGAGGCAGGCTTACGCCAACGAGAGTCGGAGCAAGAAAAGTGCCACGGTTGGACGGGAGCGGCTCGATCATGGATGGAGTCCGGCCCCGGGGGTACCGGAGTCAATCGCCCGGGACCCTCTCCGCGGTCACTTCGCGATCGGCGGCCCCGGCCTCTTCCTGGGGGTCGTACCCGAGGTTGGGCGCCAGCCACCGTTCGGCCTCGCGAAGCGCCATCCCCTTGCGCCGCGCGTAGTCGAGCACCTGGTCCGGACCGATACGGCCGACCTGGAAGTAGCGCGCCTCCGGGTGCGAGAAGTACAACCCGCTCACCGCCGCCGCCGGCATCATCGCGAACGTCTCCGTGAGGCGGATCGCCGTCCGCGCCTCCACCCGCAGGAGATCGAAGAGCGTCCGTTTTTCCGTGTGATCGGGACAGGCCGGATACCCGGGGGCGGGGCGGATGCCGCGGTATTGCTCGCGGATCAACTCCTCGGGGGTGAGCGCTTCGTGGCGACCGTATCCCCACTCCTCGCGGGCCCGCTTGTGCAGCGCTTCCGCGAGCGCCTCCGCCAGCCGGTCGGCCAGCGCCTTGGTCATGATCGAGTTGTAGTCGTCGTGATCGCGCTCGAACTCCGCCACCATCCGGTCGATGCCCACGCCCGTGGTCACGGCGAACGCGCCGATGAAGTCGGCCCGCCCCGTCTCACGGGGGGCGACGAAATCGGCGAGCGCCTGCTCGGGCTGGGCCGCGGGCTTGTCCACCTGCTGCCGCAGCGTACGGAAGGTGGCGAGCACGCCCCGGCGCGCCTCCTCCGTGTAGACCACGATGTCGTCGCCCTCCGCATTGGCCGGGAAGAAGCCCATCACGGCCTGGGCGGTGAGGAGCCGCTCGGCCACGATCCGGTCGAGGAGGCGTCGGGCGTCGTCGAAGAGCTCACGGGCCTTGCTGCCCCAGGTCGGGTTCTCGAAGATGCGCGGGTAGGTGCCCTTGAGCTCCCAGGTGTGGAAGAACGGCGACCAGTCGATGAGGGGGACGAGCTCGGCCAGCGGCCAGGCGTCGAAGACGCGGATCCCGGTGAACGAGGGCCGCGGAGGCGCGTAGGACGACCAGTCCAGCGGCGTGCGGCGCCGGCGCGCCTCCTCCAGCGTGAGGAGCGGCCGCCCGGCCGCCTCCGCCCGATGGTGCTCGCGGATCTTCTCCTGCTCGCGCCGATTCGCTTCGATGAAGGGCCCCCGCTCGGCCGCGTTCTTGAGCTGGCCGACGACCCCCACCGCCCGCGAGGCGTCGAGCACGTGCAGTGCTCGTCGTCGCGCCGCCGATGAGGAGGGGCAGCGTGAAGCCTTCGCGCTTCATCTCCCCCGCCACGTGGGCCATCTCCTCGAGAGAAGGCGTGATGAGGCCGCTGAGGCCGATCATGTCCGCGCCCGTCTCCCGCGCCGTCTTGAGGATGCGCTCGTAGGGGACCATGACCCCGAGGTCGATCACCTCGTAGTTGTTGCAGGCCAGGACGACGCCCACGATGTTCTTCCCGATGTCGTGCACGTCCCCCTTGACCGTGGCCATCACGATCTTGGCCTCCGCCTGCCGGCGGCCGGTCTGCTCCTTCTCCGCCTCCATGAAGGGCATGAGGTAGGCCACGGCCTTCTTCATCACGCGCGCGCTCTTGACGACCTGGGGCAGGAACATGCGGCCGGACCCGAAGAGGTCGCCGACCACGTTCATGCCGTCCATGAGCGGGCCCTCGATGACGGAGAGCGGCCGCTCGTACTTCTGGCGCGCCTCTTCCGTGTCCGCCTCGACGTAATCCGCGATGCCCTTCACGAGCGCGTGGCTGAGGCGCTCCTCGACGGTGCCGGAGCGCCAGGCGTCTTCCCCGGCCCTCGTCTTGTCCTTCTGCTTCACCGACTCCGCGAACGTGACCAGGCGTTCGGTGGCGTCGGGGCGCCGGTTGAGCAGGACGTCCTCCACCAGCTCGAGCAGGTCCCTGGGGATGTCCTCGTAGACGGCGAGCTGGCCGGCGTTGACGATGCCCATGTCCATGCCCGCGCGCACGGCGTGGTACAGGAAGGCCGCGTGCATGGCCTCCCGGACCGCGTTGTTCCCGCGGAAGGAGAACGAGATGTTGCTGAGACCGCCCGAGACCTTGGCCAGGGGCAGGGTGGCCTTGATCCGCCGCGTCGCCTCCAGGAAGGCGACCGCATACTGGTCGTGCTCCTCGATGCCGGTGGCCACGGTCAGGATGTTCGGGTCGAAGATGATGTCCTGGGGTGGGAAGCCGACCTCTTCGGTCAGGATCTTGTAGGCCCGCGCGCAGATCGCGACCTTGCGGTCCACGCTCGTCGCCTGTCCCTCCTCGTCGAAGGCCATCACCACGACGGCGGCCCCGTAGCGGCGGATGGCGTGCGCGCGCTCGCGGAAGGCCTCCTCGCCCTCCTTCAGGGAGATCGAGTTCACGATGCCCTTGCCCTGAAGGCACTTCAGCCCCGCCTCGATCACGCTCCACTTCGAGCTGTCGATCATGACGGGCACGGGCGCGATGTCCGGCTCCGCCGCGATGAGGTTGAGGAAGCGGACCATCGCCGCTTCGGAGTCGAGCATGCCCTCGTCCATGTTGACGTCGAG
>QHVP01000283.1 GCA_003222295.1 Acidobacteriota bacterium
TGCGTGCCCCTTCGAGGTCGTGCAGACGCGCGCGCATCTCCTCCAACCGGACGAGCGCGTCCCGCAGGACCGCGCGCCGGCCATCCTGCGCATCGAAGGGAGTGCTCATTCCCGGTTCCTGCTCGGAACCCTGAACGGCACCGTCACGCCGCTCGTCTCCTTCAGCTTGTCGGAAAGGAGCGCGGTCAGCTCCTCTTCGGAGAGGTACTCCGGCAGTGTTGTCGCTGTCGGGCTGACCGCTCGCGCCGGAGCCGTGTGTGGTGCCTCGGAAGGCGCCATCATCTTTTTGAGGATGAATCCGGCGAGGGCCTCCACCGTCGGGTACTCGAAAGCGACCGTCCGGGGCAGCCGGCAACCCAGGGTGGCCTCGAGCGAGCTCCCGAGCCGCATCGTCATGATGGAGTCCATGCCCAGCTTGAAGAACCCCTGGCGGTGATCGATGCTCTCGGTGGCATCGAAGCCGAGCGTGCGCGCCACCTCCTCCGCGACCCGCCCCCTCACGAGGCCGCCCCTCTCGCCCGGTTCGGCCTCCCGCAGCCGCCGCTGGAGCGGGGTCTCTTTCGCCGGCGGCCCTTCCTCTGCGGCCGGACCCACCTCGATCTCGTCCAGGAAGCGCCGTCCGCTCTTGCTCTGGTGGACGGGCTTGAACACCCTCCAGTCCACACGTGCGACGCTGACTCGGACGGCCGAACCCTGAAGGAGCGCCCCCAAGGCCTCGACCCCGTCAGTCACCGCCAGCGGCTGCAGGCCGATCTGGTCGAGCCACCACCCGATCTCCCGGCTCGCGGCCATGCCCTCTTCTGCCCAGGGACCCCAGTCAATCGCGAGCGCAGGCAGGCCCAGGGACCGCCGGTGGTAGGCGAGACCATCGAGGAACTCGTTGGCCGCTGCGTAATGCGCGAGCCCACGCGAGCCGAGGAGCGCCGCCGAAGACGAGAACAGGGCAAAGAAGTCCAACCCGAGCTCGCGACTGAGACGGTGCAGAATCCATGCGCCCGTGACCTTCGGCCGGAGCACCTCGAGCAGCGTGGCGGGCTCGAGATCCACGACCGTCCGTCCGGACATGAGTCCCGCCGCATGAACGATGCCCCGCAGCCGTGGCAGGGTCCGCCCGAAACGATCGAAGAGGGCGGCCATGGCCGGGGCGTCGCTGGCATCGGCCGCGCACACGGTCACGGAGACGCCCATGGCCTCGAGGGTCCCTACGGCCTCCAACCGCTTTTGCGTGGCCGCGTCCACGGGTGCGTTTTCTCCGCGCGAGGGATCGAGCCCGACGCGGCTCGTCAGGACAAGGTGGCGCGCGCCCTGCCGCGCCATCCAGCGCGCGACGCTGAGGCCGACGGCGCCCAGGCCGCCGGTGATGAGATAGGACGCGTCGGGGACGAACTGGACCGGGGTCGTGTCGCGGATGGGTGCGCGGACGAGGCGCGCCACCCGCCGCTCTTCTCCACGAAAAGCGACCTGGTCCTCGCCATCGGGCGCGGTAATCTCCTCGAAGAGCCGCGCGGCGCCGTCCAGCGGAGACGCGCGGTCGAGATCGACGAGGCCTCCCCAGGCGTCCGGATGCTCCAGGGCAAAGACGCGACCGAAGCCCCATAGCGGAGACTGGGCCGCTTCGAGCGGACCCGTCGTCTCGCCGGCGGGCTGCGCGTTCCGAGTCGCGAGCCACAAGCGAGGTCCCGGTGAGGCGGCCAGGGCGCGGGCGACGTGCAGAGCACTGACGCACCCGAATGAGTGGGCCTGTTCCAGTGTCTCCGGCGTCGCGTGATCCGCAGGTGGACTATCGAGGGTCCACAGATGAACGACCCCGCGACGCGGCACGCCGTTGGACTTCCAATCCTGAAGCACGCGGCGCAGTTCAGTAGCGGCACCGGTGGCGTCGGCGAAGAGCGTGACGCAGGTCTCGCCTCGGTCGCGGAGGCGTCCGGCGAGGACCGTTCCCACGCCGCTGCGATCGGACAGGATCAGCCAGCTACCCGGCCCCTCCGCGGTTCGGGCGGCCCGTCGCTGCCGCTCGCGCCGTGGCCATTCGACGACGTAGGTGAGATCCGCGAGTGGATCTGCGAGCGCGGTCGGGACGGCCGCGATCGGGGGCAGACCCGGGGCCGCGACGACTGACCGCTCGTCCTCCACCCAATAACGCTTCCGCTGCCAGGGGTAGGTCGGCAGGCCGACGACTCGCCCGCCCGGCGGGAGGAAGCGCGACCAGTCGACCGTGTGGCCCAGGCGGTATAGGCCGGCGAGCGCCTCGAGCATCGCCTTCGCCTCGTCCTCCTTGCGACGGAGGGACGCGACGGCCGTCAGTTCCCGGCCGACCATAGCCGTGCAGCGCCGGATCATCGGAGCAAGGACCGGGTGGGGGCCGATCTCCAGGAAAGCCTCGTGACCCTCGGCCGCGCAGGCGGCAACTGCATCGGCGAAGCGGACCCGCTCCCGGATGCCCCGCGCCCAGTACCGAGGCCCATGGTCCGCGTTCTCCGCGCGACGACCGGTCAGGGTGGAGAAGAGCGGCGTCCGCGGGGGAAGGGCCGATATGTCGTGCAGGGCTCGCACGAGATCGTCCTGGAAGCGTTCCATCTGGCGGCTGTGGAACGCGAAGCCCGTGGCGAGCGGCTTGCAGAACACCGCCCTCTGCTCGAGCCTCGCGACCAGCGCTTCCACCGCCGCGGCCTCGCCGGCGATCACGGTGGAGGTAGGGCTGTTGACGGAGGCGATCTCGACGGCAAAGCCGCTGAGAACGATCTCCGCCTCCACTTCCTCGAAAGGCAGCTCGACCGCGGCCATCTCTCCCTGACCCGCCGCCGCCTGCATGAGCCGCCCGCGTTCCACCGCCACGCGGAGGGCGTCCTCGAAGCTCAGAACACCGGCGGCCCAGGCGGCGGCAACCTCTCCACCGCTATGGCCGAGGATCGCGTCGGGCTCGACGCCCCAGCTCCGCAGCAGCTCGGTGAGTGCGGCTTGGAGCGCGAAGAGCGCCGGTTGGGCGACGTCGGTGCGCCGCAGCCGCGCCTCGGGTTCGGACGGTTGCAGCGCATCGAGAAGCGACCAGCCGGCGAGCCGCCGAATGTCGTGATCAGCGCGTTCGAGCACGGCGCGGAAGGCGGGCTCGCGGCGATGGAGCCCGAGCCCCATGCCCGGCCATTGCGGTCCCTGTCCTGAGTAGGTGAAGACGAGGCCGGCCGGGGGCTCGGGGAGTGAGGATCGAGCGGGCCGCTCCGCCAAATGGCGCAGCGCCGCGATCCACTCCTTGCGCGAAGTTCCCACCACCGCACCACGGTAGGGGAGATGGCTCCGTCGCACTCCCGTGGTGTAGGCCACGTCGAGCCGGGACCGCGAGTCGGCGTCGGGTTGGGCGAGGAACGCCGCGTAGTCGGCGGCCAGCGCCCGAAGGCCTTCCGCGCTCCGCGCCGAAAACGGCAACGCGAGGGGGGAGCCCTCTTCCACCGCAGCGGGTGCGGAAATGGGGGGCGCCTCCTCGAGGACGACGTGGGCATTGGTGCCACCGAAGCCAAAGGAGCTGATTCCGGCCAGGCGCAGCTCGCCGTCGGCGGAAGGCCAGGGCCGGCCTTCGACGGAGACGACGAAGCGCGTCTGCCCGAGTTCGAGGTGGGGGTTGGGAGACCGGAAGTGCAGGTTCGCCGGGATGTAGCGATGGCGGAGGCACAGAGCCGTCTTGATGAGGCCGGCGATCCCGGCTGCCGCTTCAAGATGGCCGATGTTCGTCTTGACGGCGCCCAGGAAGCAGGGCCCGTCGCCGTGTCCCAGCGCCTTGGCGAGAGCCTCCACCTCGATGGGGTCGCCCAGGGCGGTGCCCGTGCCGTGGGTCTCGACGAACGAGACGCGGCCCGGATCGACGCCGCCGATCTCGAGGGCCCGCCGAACCACCGCCTGCTGGGCGAGGCCGCTCGGCGCCGTGATTCCGTTGGTGGCGCCGTCCTGGTTCGTCGCCGTGCCGCGGATGACGGCCACGACGGGATCACCGGAGGCCAGCGCGTCGGAGAGGCGCCGCAGGACCACGAGGCCGGCGCCTTCACCGCGGACGAACCCATCGGCCCGCGCATCGAAGGTCTTGCAGCGCCCGTCCGCGGCCATCATGTTCAGCTTCGAGAAGGCCACGGTGGGCTCGGGCGCGAGCATCAGGTTCACGCCGCCGGCCAGGGCGAGGTCGCACTCCCCGAGGCGGAGGCTCTGGCAGGCGAGGTGCACGGCAACGAGGGAGGATGAGCAAGCGGTGTCCACGGCCAGGCTCGGCCCTCGCAGGTCGAGCACGTAGGAAAGCCGGTTGGCCATGATGCTGTGGGCCACGCCCGTGCTCGTGTAGGCGTCGATGTCCGGCAGGGAAGCGGCCTGACGCAGGAAGTAGTCGCTGCTCAGGCTGTGGATGCCGACGAAGACGCCGGCCTGTCGACCGGCGAGCCGTTCGACGGGTTGCCCGGCATCTTCCAGGGCCTCCCACGCCACTTCGAGGAGCAGTCGCTGCTGGGGGTCCATCCGGGTCGCTTCGCGGGGGGAAATGCCGAAGAAGGCGGCGTCGAAGTCCTCCAGCCGCTCGAGGAAGGCTCCCCACCGGGTGCTCGACTTCCCGGGCGCCTCGGGGTCGACGTCATAAAGGGCTTCGCCATCCCAGCGGTCGGCCGGGACCTCGGACACCGCGTCGACGCCGTCCTTCAAGAGCTGCCAGAACGCCTGGGGACTCGAGCCGCCCCCGGGGAAACGGCAACCCAATCCGACGATCGCGATGGGCTCGGCGGGAAGAACGGTGTTCGGCCCTACCGCCTGCAGGCGTCTCTCGAGCAGGGCACGGCGCTCGGGAGACAGATTTGCTATCCGACGGGAGACATCACCCATGGCACCCACTGTTCACGCCTGCGGTATTTGATCCGAGAGTAGCCGCCGCGCTTCGTCCGTCGACAACTGCTCAATTTCGTTCAACACCCTGACGAGATCGGCGTCGTCTCGCATCGTGACCGGCGCCGCGTCGGCCGGCTCGACCGCCTCCAGCGGGATCCCCATCCGATCTGCGAGGTGCGGCACGAGGGCCGTCACCGTCGGATGGTTCCAGACCAGCGTGGCCGAGAGCTTCAGCTTGAAGTCCGCCTCGAGCCGGTTGCGTAGTTCGAGGGCCATGAGGGAATCGAGCCCCAGGGCCCGAAGCGGCTTGCCCACGTCGACGCGGTCGGGAACCAGCCGCAGCACCTGCGCCACCCGGCGCCGAAGGTGATCCTCGAGGAGCGCGCGCCGCCGACGTCCCGGCTCCACGGCGAGCAGTCCCTCGCGCACGCCTCCGGAGGCATTGCCCGCCGCGGCCAACCCGGTGTTCTCCTCCGCCAGGCCAGCCAGGAGCGGCGAGGAGGCGAGCGTGGCATCGGAGCCGCACCACTGCTGGAAGTCGAACTTCATCACCGCGATCTGTACAGGCGAGAGCCGGACCAGCCGCTCCATTGCCCTCAAGCCCTGCTCCGGAGAGAGGCTCCCCAAGCCTCGCCGAGCGAGGCGCGCTCCCCGGTTCTCACCCGCGGCGGCCAGTCCCACACCGCTCCACGGGCCCCAGTCGATGGCGAGGGCGGAGAGGCCCCGCGCCCGGCGATACGCGGCGAGGGCATCCAGGAAGGCATTCCCCGCGGCATAGTTGGCCTGTCCCGGCGAGCCGAGAAGCGAAGCCACCGACGAGAAGAGGACGAAGAAGTCGAGCGTCCGGCCGGCGGTGAGGGCGTGGAGGTTCCAGGCCCCCGCGACCTTCGGCGCCATCACCGCATCGTGCCGCGCGCGGTCGAGATTGAGGACGGTGCCATCGTCGAGGACGCCGGCGGCGTGAACCACCCCCCGCAGCGGCGGCATCGTCTCGCGGACCTCCGCCAAGGCCCGCGCGACCTGAGCCTCGTCGGCGACATCCGCTCGGACGATCCGGACGCTCACGCCGGCCCGTTCCAGTGCTTGGATCGCTTCGGCCGCGACAGGGTCAGGGCCGCTGCGGCCCATGAGAGCCAGATGCCGGGCCCCCTCCCCCGCGAGCCAGCCCGCGACCTCCAGGCCGAGGCCGCCGAGGCCGCCGGTGATCAGGTACGTCCCCTGGGAGACAGGTCCGGACGGACGCGCGTCGACCTCGATCGGCGGGTTCTGACCCTGGACCCGAATGACGACCTTCCCCACGTGGTGGCCCTGGGCCAGGTGACGAAAGGCATCGACCGCCTCGCCCACGGGAAAGGTCCGCAACGGGAGCGGCGACAGGCTGCCGCGTTCGACGAGGCCCATGACCTCTTGGAGCAGCGCGCCCACGTAGGCCGGCCGCTCGCGGATCATGCGATCGAGGTCGATGGCGAAGTAGGAAAGGTTTTGCCGGAAAGGACCCAACGACAGTGGCGCGTTGCGGTAGATGTCCCGCTTGCCAATCCAGGCCGCGGGAAATGGCCTCACCAGCCAGGGAGTTCAGCACGACGTCGACGCCTTCGCCGGCCGTGGCATCCCGCACTTCGTCCGCGAAAGCGAGAGAGCGCGAGTCCATCACGTGGCGCACACCCAGGGAGCGCAAGACGTCACGCTTCGCGGGGCTGCCCGCGGTGGCGAACACTTCCGCGCCCGCGCGCTGGACGATCTGCACGGCGGCGAGGCCCACCCCGCCCGCGGCGGCATGGACGAGAACGCGCTCCCCCGGCTGGAGCCGCGCGAGATGATGCAACGCGTAGTAGGCGGTGAGGAAGCCGATCGGGATCGTGACCCCCTCCTCGAAGCCGAAGCGGGCGGGCTTTCGCACGACGAGACGCGCGTCGGCCAGGACGTGGGACGCCAGGCTGTCCAGCGCGACCGCCAGCACGTCCTCGCCCACCGCGAAATCGACTCCCTCCCCCACTGCGGAGATGCGCCCCGCACACTCGAGGCCGAGCGTTCCCGCTCCGCCGTCGTAGCCGGCGTAGATGCCGAGGGCCGACATCACGTTCATGAAATTCAGGCCCGTGGCGTAGACCTCCACCTCCACCTGTCCCGGCCCCGGCGGATGCCGGTCCCCGGCATGGAGGACGAGATTGTCGAGCACTCCCGGCTTCGACATGGCGGCGTGGAAAGGACGGCCGGCGGCCGGCTCACGCCGTGCTTCCCGTACTCCACCCTGTAGAGCCGCTGCCTCCTCCGGGGAACGCCGCCGGAGCCGGGCCACGAAGCGGCCGCTACCGCGCAATGCGATCTGGTCCTCCGGGCCATTCAGCAAGAGCTCGTCACCGAGCGATGCCACGTCCGTCTGGTCGGAGGACGGCGACAGATCGATGGCGGTGCAGCGCAGTTCGGGATGCTCGCGGGCCACGACGCGACCGAGCCCCCACAGCGGGGCTTGGGCGACGCCGGGGACCTCGTCTCCGAGCATCGCGGCCTGCGAGCCCGCGGTCACGAGCCACAAGCGCGGCGCCGATCCTGTCTCGGCGACGAGGGCCTGGACGAGGTCCAGCACGCTCGCGCTGCCCACGTTCTGGGCCTCGCGTAGCGCGTCCACCCCCCCCTCACGAGGGTCAGGCGCGTCCAGGCTCCAGAGGTGGACGACGCCGCGAAACGGCTTTCCGTTTGCGGCTCGCGCCTCGCCCAGCACCCGACGAAACTCCTTCGGCCGATCCGGGTCGATGCGATACTGTCCCGCGGACGCGTCGCCGCCGGTCGTCCCCGGCGACACGAGAGCGACGGAGTCGCCGTTCGCCTCCAGCCGCGAGGCCAGAGCCGGCCCGACCCCGCTCGCGCCCGAAAAGACGAGCCAGCGCCCGGGATCGGAACGCGGAAGAGCCGGCGCCGCCCGGATCGCGGCGTCCCACTCGAACGTGAAGAACGAGCCGTCGAGGTCGCCGTCGCGGCCCTCGAGCCTCTGCAATCGGAGCCCGCGGGCCTCGAGGACCGGGCGACCCTCGTCGTCCCACAGGACCACGTCGCCGAGAACCGAGTCGGCGCGCTCGGGGTGCTCGGAGCGCAGCCGCGCCCGACCCCACAGCGCCTTGTCGGGTTCCGGGAGCGTTCCCAGCCAGAGACGCTCGAGGTCCACCGGCACGAGCGTCTCACTCCCCTTCGCGCCCGCCCCGGTGCCGGACGCCGCCGTCACCAGGAGCTGGAAGCCGGCATCCAGAAGCGCGGGATGGACACGATAGGCGCCCACCTCGCCGCGCACGGCCTCCGGCAGGGCGAGACGCCCCACGGTGTCACCGCCGACCGACCAGACATCCTGCACGCCCTGGAAGCTCGGTCCGTAGTGGAGACCGCGCGCGGCCATGGCCTCGTAGTGCGACGGGGCGGCGCGCGCCCCACCCCCAAACTGGATCTCGGAAAGTGCCGGCCGCGCCTCGCTGTCCTTGGGCAACTCCGAGGGCTCGAGGCGGACGACACCCCTCGCGTGGAGCGTCCAACCGGCCGGCTGGCCGTCGTTGGAGGCTTCCCGGCTGGAGATCTGGAAGGACGCCGCTCCGGACCTCTCGGAAGAGAGCTGGACCTGAACGGTAACGGTCTCGGTGTCGTTTTCCGGAAGAAGAAGAGCACCCTGGAAGTTCACCGTGGACACGATCGAAGGGCGGCCGCCGAAGCCCTCGGCCGCGGCCGCGAGAGCCATCTCGATGTACGCGGAGGCAGGCAGGACCCGGAGCCCGTCGACGCGATGATCCGAGGTCCAGGACACGAGATCCGGGCCGAGGTCCGTCTCCCAGAAATGCATTCCGGCATCGGTCGAGGACGCGAGATGCGGGCCCAGGAGCGGATGGCTTCCACGCCGGGCGGACACGTTGCGCCCGCGCGCAGCGGGCGAGCCGTCGTACCAGAAACGCTCGCGCTGCCAGGGGTAGGCGGGCAAACGCAGGCAGCGGCCTCCCGCCGGGAACAACGCTCTCCAGTCCACCTCGGCGCCGAGGGCGTGGAGCGCGCCCAGCGACTCGAGCATCGTGGCCTGCTCGTCTTCCTCGCGCCGCAGCGACGGCAAGACCGCCCCCTCACGCCCGAGGTATTGCAGCTCCTGCTGAATCGCGGGCAGCAGGATGGGATGCGCGCTGAGCTCGACGAAAGCGGAGTGCCTGTCCGCCACGAGCTTGCCCAGTGCTGTGGAGAACATGACCGGCTCACGCAGGTTGCGCGCCCAGTACTCCGCCCCCATCAGGGATCCCGCGGCCACCTGCCCGGTCACCGTCGAGTAGAGCGGCACGCGACCGGGCCCCGGACGGAGGCCCCGAAGGGCCTCGATCAGATCGGCCCGGAGCGCGTCCATCTGGGGACTGTGGGAGGCCACGTCGACCTTGACGCGACGGCAGAACACCTCGCGCCGCTCCAGGACGGCAATCACCTCGTCGAGCGCGGCGGGATCACCGGACAGAACGGTCGAGCGAGAGCTGTTGCTCACCGCCACCGACAGGCGGTCCTCGTAGCCGGCGATGGCCTCCTGCGCCTGGGCCACCGAGAGATCGACCACGGCCATCGCGCCCTGGCCCCGGGTGCGGCGGAGGAGCCGGCTCCGCCGGCAGATCACCGCCGCCGCATCCTGGAGTCCGAGGATGCCGGCCACGTGCGCGGCCGCCACCTCGCCCATGCTGTGACCGACCACCGCCGCCGGCTCGATGCCCCACGACCGCCACACCGCGGCGAGGGCGACCTGGATCGAGAAGAGCATCGGCTGAACCACGTCGATCTGGTCGAGCCGGGATCGTTCGGGGAGCGCGGCCAGTTCCTCGATGACGGAGAAGTTCGACTCCTCCCGCACGGCCCGGTCACACGCCTCCAGGCTCGCGCGGAAGACGGGCACGTGCTCGAGGGCCTGTCGCCCCATTCCGAGCCACTGCGACCCTTGACCCGGGAAGACGAACACGACCCTGGGCGGGCTCCCGGCGGAGCCGCGCGCCGGGACGGCGTCCGGATGCTCTCCTCGCAGGTAGGCGTCGATCTTCTCGGCGGCCTCCTCGCCGCCGCGAGCAACGATGGTGAGCCGATGCTCATGGTGGGTCCGTCTCACGCAGGCGGTGTAGCAGAGGTCCGCGAAGTCTGCGGGGGCGGAGCGCAGCGCGACCCGCCAGGCCGCCACGAGTTCACTCAGGGCTTCCGGGCTACGCGCGGACAGCGGCAGCACCCGCGGACTCGCGGTCGATGCTTCCTTCCACCTCTCCGGAGCCGGGGAAGCCTCCTGCACGACCACGTGGGCGTTCGTGCCCGCGATGCCGAAAGCGCTCACACCGGCCAGGGCGAGGCCGTCGCTCGCGGGCCAACTCCTGGCCTCCCGCGGGATGACGAGGGGCAACGTGGCCCAGGGCACTGCCGGATTGGGGGTCTCGAAGTGGAGGCTCGGCGGGATCATCCGGTTCTTGAGGGAGAGCACGACCTTGATGAGGCCGGCCACGCCCGCCGCGCCTTCGGTGTGCCCGATATTGGTCTTGACCGAGCCGACGAGACAGGGATGGCCGGGCGACCGGCCCTCGCCCAGCACGGCGCCCAGCGCGGACAACTCCACGGGGTCACCCACGCTCGTGCCCGTGCCGTGGGCTTCGACATACTCGACGCGGCGCGGCTCGACCCCGGCGTCGGCGTACGCCTTGCGGAGCAGATCCTCCTGGCCGCCTTGACCAGGAGTGGCGAGGAATCCGCTCGTCTTTCCGTCGTTGTTGACCGCGCTGCCGAGGATCACCGCCTGGACGGGATCGCCGTCGGCCAAGGCACGGGAGAGGAGCTTCAGCGCGACCACTCCGGCCCCCTCGCTGCGCACGTAGCCATCACCTCGGGCGTCGCCGAACTTGCAGCGGCCGTCCGCCGACAACATCCGCGACTGCGAGTAGGCGAGGCTCACCTGCGGGGTGAAGATCGTGTTGGCGCCCCCGGCCAGCGCCAGATCGCACTCCCCGCTGCGCAGGGCCTGGCAGGCGAGGTGCACCGCCACGAGCGAGGAGGAGCACGCGGTGTCCACGGTGACGCTCGGGCCCTGCAGCCCGAAGGCATAGGACAGGCGACCGGAGGCGGAGTAGCGGCCACTGCCAGTGGTCATGTAGAAATCGACGCCGCTCGGGTCGTCGAAGAGGAGGGTTTCGTAGTCGTTGATCCAGAGCCCCACGAAGACCGCGGTGGAGCTCCCGGCCAGGGCCACCTGGCCGCCGTCCTCGATCGCTTCCCAGGCCGCTTCGAGAAGGAGCCGCTGCTGCGGGTCGAGGCGGTCGGCCTCACGAGGAGAGATGCTGAAGAACGCTGCGTCGAAGCGCTCCACGCCCTCCAGGAAGCCGCCCCACTTGTTCACGAAGGCGCCCGTCTTCCCGGGGCGCGGGTCGTGCAAGAAGGTGAGGCCCGGGCGGTCCGCCGGTATCTCCCGGATCGCATCGACCCCGTCCCGGACGAGCTGCCAGAAGGCGTCGGGCCCCGCGGCGCCTGGGAAGCGGCAGCCGACGCCAATCACGGCGACGGGCGCAGCCCCCGCGCCCGTCTCGATCGACGGCGATCTCATGCGCCTCGCTCCGACGCTTGCCCGTCGTCAGTCATCGCTGAGGTCCGTGTCGTGGACGGATCGGGCGACCTGGAGCGCTTCCTTTAGGACGTCGACGTCCACCACCAGCTCGCCGATCTTCTGACGCAGCCGGCGGATCTGGTCGTCCTTGATGGCGTCCGTGTCCCTCGGCCGCGACCGGAGCGCGTTGTGCGCCGCCTGGAGAACGCGGTTTCTCCAGTCGGCGATCTCGGCCACGGTGAGGCCGTGGCGACGAGCGCCGTCCTCTTCCGAGAGCTCCCCCTTCAGGACGCTCAGCACGAGCGCCATGCGCCGGCGCGCGGTCCACCGCTGCATGTCGTCCGGCACCGATACCGCCGTTACGCTCGATTCCGCTCCGGAAAGGGGGAGTTTCTTTCCGCCGGCTCGGACCGCCTGCCCCGATGGGGTGTCCATGGTCTCCATCCGGTCCGTACGGGGAGGCGTGCTGTCCGTACGCAACTCCGCCATTTCCACCCTCCTCACTCTTGGTCTTGCCGGGTGGCTTCTTCCATGCGCTTACGCAGGCTGAGGGGACGCATATCGGTCCACACGTCCTTGATCCAGGCGAGGCACTCCGCCTTCGCACCGGTCTTCCCCGCGTCCTTCCAACCGAGCGCGTTGTCGCGCTCCGTCGGCCAGATCGAGTACTGCTCCTCGTGGTTCACGACCACCTTGTAAATCGTTTTGTCTTCCTTCTCGTCGCGGTCCATTCGTCCCCTCCAGCGACTGATCCAAGCCAAAACAGACGACGCGCGTCGGACGCCCCAACGCGGCCAGCGCGGCCGCGAATCCGTGGGCGGGCTCGAGCCCTTCCAGCCGGAAGCGCCCAGCGGCCTCGGGATCCCCCTCGACGCGCAGGATCCGCGCCGGCTCGCTCGGAGCAAGCGTGACGTCGAACGCGTCGAGCGCGTGTGAAAGGCCGTCGCCGACCGCTTTGATGAAGGCCTCCTTGCGCGTCCAGCAACGGAAGAAGGCCCGCCGCCGCTCCCGCTCCGCAAGGAGCTGCAGCTCCGCGTTCTCTGGGGGCGAGAAGTGACGCTCCGCGATCGAGTCCATCTCCGGTAGCGGACGCTCCTGCTCGATGTCCACTCCGATCTCGTAGTCCGTCGCGAAGGCGAGGAGCGCGAGCCCCCCCGAGTGCGAGACGTTGAAGCGCAGTCCGTGCCATGGGGACGCGAGCGCGGGCTTGCCGTGAGGACCGTAGCCGAAGACCAGGTCCGACGGATCGACGCAGAGGTAGCGGCCGAGCAGCGCCCGAAGGATTCCCCGCGCCGCGGCGAATCGCCGCCGGTCACGCTCGAAGTGGAATCGGGAGGCCCGCCGGTTCTCGTCGGGAGACAGCCAGAGCGGTGTTGGGTGCGGCAGGTCGTCGAGACTGACGGAGACGACGTGCGCTTCGCCCGCGGCCAACCGGGGCGGCGCCGCCGGGGGTTTCCACAGGAGCGCGTTCCTCATAGGGTTGCGGTTGCGACGGTAGGAACGGTGGTCCAGGGACTCAGATCCTCACGGAGCGCCGGCCAGACGGCCTCACGCGCGCTATCGATGAAAAAGTGCCGGCCCGGGAAGGTGCGCACCTTGCAGCCCCCACGGGTGTGCTCGGCCCAGGCGTCGAGGTCTTCCCGCGAAACGTGCCGGTCCTCTTCGCCCCCGAAACAAGAGATGGGGCAATCGAGCGGGAGCTCCCGTGTGTAGGGATAGCTCTCGAGAACGAGTATGTCGGCCCGCAGCGCAGGCAGCACGAGCTGCAAAAGCTCGTCCTCGGCCAGCACCTCATCCGGGATGTTGTCGTAACGCCCGCGCACCTCCCGCAGGAACTCGGGGTCAGGCAGGTGACCAAACGGGGGCTCGGGTGAAGGTCGGGGGGGCGCTTGTCGGCCCGAGACGGCCAGGAGGACGGGAGCCGGCCAGCATCGGCGGCGCAACTCGCGCGCCAGCTCGAAGGCGACGATGGCGCCCATGCTGTGCCCGAAAAGCGCGAATGGCACGTCCATCATCGGGCGAAGGCCGTCGGCCGCTGCCGAGACGAGCTCCGTGGCTTGCCGGAAAGGCGCCTCCCGGAAGCGACTCCCTCGTCCTGGGAGCTGCACCGGGCAAACGTCCACCTCAGGGGCAAGCGCCCCGGCCCAGAGGCGATAGGCGGACGCGGCTCCGCCGGCATAGGGAAAGCAGAACAGCCGAAGCAGGCTGCGCTGGTTGGAGCGCGATCCCAGCACCCAGGGTGAGGCCGCGGTCACGAGTGGCATCGCCAGGCGCACCAAGGCTCAACCGGTGCAAGGTTCGCCCTCGCGGCCGCGATTTCCGCATGTTGGATGAAACATGGAAACGGTTCCTGCCAGGACGAACCGAACACGCTGTTGCCTCCGGCTCAGGGCCGTTGGATCGGCTAGCCACCGATCACCCAAACGCCCTTCGTATTTCCTAGTCCCGACTGGTCAGCAATGCGGCGGAGTGACGCTCGTCCTGTTACAGGTAGTTGACTTTCAGATGCCCATTCGGGGAGGGACCGACTTGGGGGCTTCCTTTTAGTGGATCGCGGTCTGCTTGTCAACCGACAAGACTGTTATCCGTCATGACAACTCGTCTTCGTGGTAAGACAGGGCGTCGTCTTCGGGGTCGATATTCCGGGAAGGCGGCGCCGGACTGTGGGAGACGCAATGCGGCCGCAGGGCGCGAGCGCGGGCACGCCGGGCCCGCCACGACTCAGAACCTGAGGCGAAAGCCCCCGGAGAACTTGTACTGGACGAGGCGTCTCGGGTCGCTGCCGCCGACCCCCAGCACCCAGTCGTACCGTGCAGAAAGGAAGAAGCCCAGATCGTCCGCGACCTCGAGGGTGAGGCCGCCCAGCGCGTCGGCGCCGCCCTTCGTGATCGTCTCCGATGCTTGAAGGCTGGACACCGCGACCGCGCCACCGATCTGGTGAACGCCGCCGCCACCACCCAGGAGGACCTCGACCTTCGAGGTCGGCCGGACCACCCCTAGCATGTTCACCCCGAACTGGAGGTCACTCACGGAGGCTTCGACCACGAGGTTTTGCGCCGACTTCTTCCAGTAGCTCACCTCCGGCGAAAACGCCACATGCTTGCCGAGGTGGAACCGGAAATCGCCGCTGAAGAAAATCGTGGGGTCGATCGAGCTGGCCTTGACATAGCCCAAGCCAACTCCGAGCGTCGACGGAGCGTCCGCAGCCCGTGCACGCGGGCTCAAGGCGGCGAGCATCGCGGCCACGGCACTGGTCACCACCCACCGCTTCATTTCGTTGGCTCCTCCGGGGTCGAGAGATCGCCGACCGATGCGGTGGCGGGCGCGGTCACGCTACATCCTCCCCGAGCCCAGCGTCAACCGCCCGAACGGAGGCGCGGACGCGGTCGAGCGCATGCGGAGAGCGCCCGACCCGCCGACCCGTCGCATATACTATCGCCTCGTGAAGAGACTTGAGCATTTCGACGATGTGCAAGACTCCCGGCTCGTGCGCCACCCGCGACGATCGATGACGCGCTTCGCAGCGGTCCTGGCGACATTCCTGGGAGTCGCCGCCGGCACTGCCGGATGCGGCAACGGCGGCGCCGCGAACTTCCCGCCGAAGGTGACGACCTCCTTGGTATTCGAGTCCGAGATCCCATTCACGGACTTGGAGCGGTTCCGCACGTTGACCACTGATTTCACGGTCCCGGCGGGCACTCTCCAGATCACCGTGGATTGGGCCTCCGCCACCGACGACCTCGATCTCGTCCTGAGCAACCCCGCCTGCGACGCCCTCGCGTTCGCCGCGGGCCTATGCAAGATCCTGGCGAGCGAGCGCACCAACGTGAAGCCCGCCCGCGTGACCATGACCACCACCGCCACCGCGTATCGCCTCTTCGTCGTCAACATGGGCCCCCAGGCGGAATCGGGGACGGTCACGGTCAAGGTCACCCAGGCGCGTCTATCGCTCTAGGGCACGCCATTCCCCTCGCCGCGGCCGAACTCGGATATCGTCGCGCGGGCTGGCGCGATCGCCTGACCGGTGCCGCCATGGGGGCCGTCGCCGGGTTCATGCTGCGCGACCTGGCCGTGGACACGTTGGCGTCGTTCTGGCTGCCCTGGGCTGTTCTGGGCGCCGTCGTCTTCGGCCGCTTGCGCACGCTCCTGGGCGCCTTCACGATGGCGGTGCTCGCGATCTGGCTCGCGGTCGCGTTCACCCCGCTCGTGGCACGCCTGGCGCGGCCACTCGTGCGGCGGGACGCGGTCGTCGCGGCGGACGCTGTACTCGTGTTGGGATCACGCCTGCAATCAGACGGAGAGCCGTCGGCCACGGCCCTGAGCCGCCTCGTCCACGGCTTGGAACTGACCCGCGAGCCCGGAGCACGGCTCGTGGTGACGGAGAAAGTACCCCCGCCCGCCGCCTACGCGGCGCTCGCCAGTCAGCTCGCGCGTCGGCTGGGCCTGACGCCGGAGGTCATCGCCGTCGGCCCCGCGCGGCGTACGCGTGACGAGGCGGTCGAGGCCGCGGCGCTGTGCCGCCGGCGGGGCTGGCACCGGCTCCTCGTCGTGACGTCGCCCACCCACTCGCGGCGCGCCTGCGACGCCGTCGAGCACCTGGGTGTCGCCGTCAGCTGTTCGCCGGCGGCGGAAACCGAGTTCGACCTCGAGACCTTCGACCGCCCTTCCGACCGGTTCATCGCTTTCCGGTCCGTGCTACACGAGTGGGCGGGCATCTGGTACTACCGTTACAAGGGCTGGGCCTGAGACGGGAGCGGCGGGACGGCGACGGCGGACGATGACCCTCAGCGGCGGGTGAAGACGGCCTCGAGCACCTTCGCCGGCGGCGCTCCCGCGTACTCGACGAAGAACTCGACGATCTGCCGGTCGTTGCCCTCGAGGCGAATCATCTCTCGCCGCTTGAGCCGGACACCCCCGCTGGAAGCCATTTCACTCCGCAGCACGAACGAGCGGCTCCCGTCGTAGTAGGGTCCGTGCATGGCGCTGTAGGGAAACGCGGACGTGTTGACGCTGACCGCGAAGTATTCCTGGCGGTCGCGGTCGTAGCCGTAGGTCGTGAGGCCGTCGACGGTCGTATCGCCCCTGCCGACGGTGAAGGTGCACTGCAGGAAATGCCCGCCCACCGCCCAGACGTTCTCACTCGTCCCGCTGAGCTTCACCGGCGGCTGGCCGCGCACGAACAGCGTGACGGCGACATCCCAGCTTCCGGCCAGCGCGCGCAAGACGCCCAGGCCTTCGGCCGGACGAGCGACCGCATCAGAAGTCGGAGCGCCGGTTGCAGGCGCCGGCGAAACCGCAGGGGCTTGCGCCCGGGCCGGCGTGGAGAGGACGCCGCACACCACCCAAAGGGCGGCGACCCGTTGTCTGCCGTTCATGTCGTCGTCTCCTGGTGTCGAGGACGCGAAGCGCCCGCGCTCACCGAAAGGCCTTCCCGTACGAGACGTACACGCTCCAGATGGAGCTGTCGATGGGTAGGACCGCGCCGAACGGCGTCCATCGGACGAGGGTGTAGTCCGTGCCCAACTGCGTCCGCTCGCGGAATCGGTAGCTCAGCCCGGTGCCGTAGATCTGCATCTTGACCGAGAACGTCGTATCGAACGGATCGTGGCTGTTCCGGAATCGGCCGTCGAGCCAAGCGCTGAGCCGCTTGGAGAGTGACCGGCCGATGTTGGCGGATCCCACCTCCGAGATCTGGTTGCGGCCGAGGCCGAAGGCCTGGAACGTCGTCCGGTCGTAGCGGATCCGAAGGCTGTTCGATCGCCGGCGGCTCTTGAGCCCCAGGCCCCCCACGACCGTGCCGCCCAAGTTCGAGACCGACGACGTCAACACGCCGTAACCAAGGGACGCGTCGAACTCGACGTTCTCGTTGAACCACTTGTCGGCCTCCACCACGAACGCATCGTTCGTCACTCTCGGCACCCGGGCTCCGTTCCGCTCGTTCACGTAGGAGAGGGAGACGCGGGTGAACTGATCGAACTGCCGGCTCAGCGTCCCCCTCAGGTCGATGCGTCCGCCCTCGAACGTGCGGGAGGAGGCGAGGCCGATGTGGCTGTAGCCGAACCATCCCGTACCGCTCAGGACGGGGGAGAACGAGTGAGTGAGCCCGAAACCGCCGCCGAAAAGACGGAAGTCCGACTCCCCCACCGCCAGCCCCTCCGAGGCGAGGATGCTCAGGACGAAGAGCGAGGGATCGATCTGGGCGAGCGGTCCGCTCGGCCCGGCCAACAGCACCTCCGTGAGCCCGGGGAAGGACGCGGGCGGGACGAGGGCGGGATCGATGCTCAGCCCCGGTATCGGAACCGAGGCACTGAAGTGGCTCACGAAGGCGCTGAGATCGGCCGTCGCGATAGTGGTCGGGCTGATGTCGTAGGAGAGATGCGCCGCCCCTCGCTTCCCGGACACGTCGATCTGTGGGAAGAGCGTGCGCGCGAGATAGAGTGATTCCGTCGCCAGCCCGGAGTTGAGCCCGAGGCTCAAGCCCGTCCGAGCGCGCCGGGAGAACCGGCGGGAGCCGCCGAGCGAGAACGTCCCCCCCGCCCGGTTGTACTGCGTCTGCTGGCCAAACCGCAGCGCGTACGCAGACGCCGAAGCCGTCATGGAGGTGGCCGCGACGGTGCGCAGGTAGGACAGCGACACGGAAGGGCTGTCGATGACGTCACCGGGCCCGTTCTCGACGAAGGGTGACAGATTGCTGCTATGGATCTGGCGGAAGTAGCCCGAAAGGATCCAGGTCCGGGCCGCACCCTCGGCGCCCGCCGCCGAGGCCTGGGCGAGGCTGAGGAGCGCAGAGAGCGCGGCCACGATGGGGCGGGAGCGAGACACGCGATGAGGGGGGAGGACAGAAAGCGTAGCGGTACTCCGGAATCCGCGCGGCGGAGACATCCGCGGTGCGGCGTAGCCTAGCCACCCGGCGACGGCGGGTCAAATGGCGTCGCGGGAGTACGCCCCGCGGCTTGGTCGCGGGAGGGCCTTTGAGGTAAGGTACATCGCCCTAGCGGACGCACCGGAGCTCCGTCGGGCGCGTCGAAGGAATGGTGAGTCAGTGGAGTCGCGGTCCGCGTCAGGCGGCCAGCCTGTCCCTTCAGATGAGCGTGGATGGCACGAGGCGCGCGAGATCCTCTGGGACCATCGCCGACGCCTCCTCCTCGGCTTCGGCCTCCTGCTGCTGGGCCGCCTCGCCGGCTTCGTCCTCCCCGCCTCCAGCAAATACCTCCTCGACGAAGTCATCGGAAAGCACCGCGGCGAGCTCCTGGTTCCGCTCGCCCTGGCCGTGGTCGCCGCGACGTGCGTCCAGGCCCTGACCGCATTCACCCTCTCGCAGGTGCTGGGCGTGTCGGCGCAGCGGTCGATCATGGAGGCCAGGCGCGCCCTGCAGCGGCGGGTCATGCGGCTGCCCATCCGCTATTTCGACTCCCAGAAGACGGGTGTCCTGATCGCGCGGATCATGAGCGACGCCGAGGGGGTGCGGAACCTCGTCGGCACGGGGCTCGTGCAGCTGGCGAGCAGCGTGCTGACGGCCCTCATCGCCTTGACCGCGCTCCTCTACCTCAACTGGCGGCTGACCTCGATGACGCTCGTGATGATGGGCGTTTTCGGGGCCATGGTCGCGTTCGCGTTCAAGCGGCTCCGCCCCATCTACCGGCAGCGGGCCGAGCTGGGCGCGCAGCTCACGGGGCGTCTCTCCGAGGCGCTCTCCGGCGTGCGGGTCGTCAAGGCCTACACCGCGGAGAAGCACGAGGAGCTCGCGTTCGCCAAGGGTATCCACAGCCTGTTCCGATCCGTCGGACGCGAGATCACCACGTCGTCCCTCCTCGGCGCCGCCGCCATCGTGATCTTCGGCCTGATCGGGGCCTCCATGATGCTGGTGGGGGGACGTTCCATCCTCGCCGGTGACATGACGGTGGGGGGCTTCGTCATGTACGTCTTCCTCATCGGGCTCCTCATCGCGCCGGTCGTGCGCATCGCGGACACGACGACGCAGATGAGCGAGGCCCTGATCGGCCTCGAGCGCATGCGCCAGATCCGCAGGCTGCCTACCGAGGACGAGGAAGACCGCCACCGCGCGTCCCTGCCCTCGACCCGCGGCGAGATCGAGTTCGAGGACGTGGGCTTCGAGTATGCGCCCGGCGTGCCCGTCCTCAAGAACGTCTCCTTCCGCGCGGCTTCCGGGTCGACCACCGCGCTCGTCGGCCCCAGCGGCGCGGGCAAGAGCACGCTCATCGGCCTGGTCATGGGCTTCCACCGCCCGACCTCGGGACGCATCCTCGTGGACGGTTCGGACCTCGACACCATCCGCGTTCGCGACTTCCGAATCCACCTCGGCGTGGTCCTGCAGGACAACTTCCTCTTCAACGGGACGATCGCCGAGAACATCGCGTATGCTCGCCCGCGCGCCTCGCGCGAGGAGATCCTGGCCGCCGCGGCCCTCGCGCACTGCGACGAGTTCGCGGAGCGGTTCGAGGAGAAGTACGATACGGTGGTGGGGGAGCGCGGAGTGAAGTTATCCGGCGGCCAGCGGCAGAGGGTGGCCATCGCTCGCGCGATCCTCGCCGATCCGCGCATCCTCATCCTGGACGAGGCGACGTCCAGCCTCGACAGCGACAGCGAAGCGATGATCCAGGATGGCCTGCGCTCGCTTCGCCACGGACGCACCACGTTCGTCATCGCGCACCGGTTGTCCACGATCCGCAGCGCGGACCAGATCCTCGTCGTCGAGGAGGGCACGATCGTGGAGCGCGGCGTCCACGACAGCCTCGTGGCCAGTGGCGGCAAGTATCGGCGCCTCTATGAGAAACAGCAATGGACGACGAATGACCGGTTCGTCAATCCCGGTGAGGACGTCACGATCGGGGCCGAAGAGGTCGGCGAGACCCTGCCCGGCCCCGAGACGAGGGAACCCCGTCCTTTCGCCGTCGTGGGGGTGCCTTCGACGCGACCGGACCCGCCATGAGCGGACCTCGCCCCGGCGGCCGACATTCTCCATAGTGGTGTGACGCATTCATGAACGCCAACGAAGTCGACGTCGTCGAAGACGCGCCAACGCGCGGCCTCCTCGAGTACCTCGAGATCCCGTTCTGGTACCCGAAGCAGATGTGGACTCCGTTCGTCGTCATCATGCTGATCGCGATCGCGGGCGTCTTCATCCTGCCGAGGAAATATCGCTCCTCGACCATGATCATGGTGGAACCGAGGAAGGTGGCCGACTACTTCGTCATGCCGATGGCCAGCGAGGGCATTGCCCAGCGCCTGAACACCATCCGCCAGATCGTCCTCAGCCGCACGCGGCTCGAGGGCGTCGTGCGCACGCTCAATCCGTACCCCGAGCTCGCAGGCGTGCCGCCGCAGGTGGTCGCGGACTATATGCGCGGCGCGATCTCGATCCGCGTCCAGGGCAGCGATTCGTTCATCATCGAGTACGTGAACCGCGACCCCCGGAAGGCCATGGCCGTGACCAACGCGCTGGCCCGGCAGTTCGTCGAGGATTCCTCCTTCCTCCGCGACAACATGACGGAGAAGGCGTACGAGTTCATCCAGGCCAACCTGGACGACACGCGCAAGGTGCTGGAGGCGCGCGAGGAAGCGCTGCGCCAGCACAAGCTCAAGTACTGGGGTGCGCTGCCTGAACAGCTCGAGTCCAACCTGCGACTCATGCAGCAGCTCCAGTCCGAGCAGCAGACCATGGCCGAGAACCTGCGGACGCTGGGAGAGCGTCGGACGGCGCTGGCGAGGACGCTGGCCGACGCACGCCGGCTCGGCCCGGCGGCGGTGGCGGCGGCGAGCACTCCGTCGCGGGCCACCGAGCTGGCCAAACTCAGGGCCACCTACGCCGCGCTGCGCGACCGCTACACCGAAGAGCATCCCGACGTACGCGCGGTCAAGCACAAGATCGAGCGGATGAACGAGGCCATCGCCTCCGGCCCCGATGTCGAGCCGAGCGCGGAGCCGGAGACCTCGCCGGAGATCCTCGTCCTCCATCGCTCGCTGCAGGCTACCGAGGCCGAGATCGACAACCTCAACGGACGCCGCAGCGCGCTCGACGGCAGGATCGCCGCCTTCCAGGCCCGGGTGGAACAGACGCCGAAGGCGGAGCAGGAACTGATGTCCCTGACCCGCGACTACAACCAGATCCGCGAAAACTACAATGCGATGCTGAAGAAGGAGATGGACGCGGAGATGTCACGTAAGCTCGAGACCTACTGGAAGGACGGCTACTTCCGGATCCTCGACCCCGCCCATCTGCCCCAGCGCCCGATACGTCCCTAT
>QHVP01000033.1 GCA_003222295.1 Acidobacteriota bacterium
GTACGGCTGCCGCGAGGCGGTCATCGGACTGGAGTGCCGGCGTCCAGTCCACGGTGATGTTGGTTCGGCCGTACCGTGTCGCGATGCCGACGAGCCACACCTTGAGGGCGGCTTCGCCGAGAAAGTGCTTCGAATCCAGGAGCTTCGGATCGTCGTCGTCGGAGGTCCATACCAGGGCCCAGATACCGGCACCGGCCTTGGCGCGGTCTACGACAAGCAAGATCCTCATGCTACGAATCGAGGCTCCTTACGACGGGCTGTACCGGATGCTGATGATCCGCTCGTCTGACTCCGGCGAGACCAATTCAGGATGACCGCAGGCCGGACACTTCGACTGCACGCCCTTGGCGCGAGTGCGATCGGTAGCGCGCGCCGCGTCGACGACGACGGTGCGGATGCGTTGCGTGCCGCACTTCGCGCAGGTCCAACCGGACGACAGCGCTCGCGCCATTGGAGCAGATGTTACGGGATCGAGAATCGGTATTGGCGACGGCTGAGGCGCGTGTGTGATCTATTTCGCGAGGACCAGGGCGGGGCCAGCCCACAGCGACCATTTCGTTGACGCGTGATGACCAGAACGCGTACCAGACCGGATAGCAAGTGAGTGTCCCGGCGTGGCGCGACACGGCGCGCTGAGCCGTGAGAGTAGAGGCGGCTCAAAGAAACCACACGCCGGGACGTCCAAGTCTAGCAATCCTGGACGGGATGCTACTTCATGCGCCGGCGAATTGCGGCGACGAGGTCAGCCGGCAGGCAGGGCTTCGCGATGAAGTCGTCTACGCCGGCCGTAAACGCACGCTCGCGCGCTTCCTTCGTGACGTGGCCCGTGAGCGCGATGACCGGAATATTGCGCGTGAGGTCGCTTTCCTTCAGCCGTCGCGCCACTTCCCAACCGTCCACGAGCGGCAAGCCCAGGTCGAGCACGATCACGGAGGGCGCGAGTCGTGCGGCCATCGTCAAGCCTTCGACCCCGTCGGCGGCAACGGCCACGCGCAAACCCTCGTGACGTAGGAACTGCGCGTAGACCTCGCGGTTATCCTCGATGTCGTCGATCAGCAGGACGAGGGGAGCCGACGCAGAAGGCTGAGCACTCATAACAGGAAACGCTAGCACCAAGCCAGGCGGGACGAGTCCGATCCTGATGAATCGCGCGGCGGGGCGCGGTCCGATTGGCCCGGTCTGACCAGCGCGGTCGGCCACGGTCCGGCGCTGCGCTATATTGGGATCGTGGCCGTCGAATACAAGGACTACTACAAGATCCTCGGCGTCCCCAGGACGGCGACGGAAAAGGACATCAAGGCCGCCTACCGGAAGCTCGCGCGCAAGCACCATCCCGACGTGAACAAGAACGATCCCAAGGCGGAGGCGCGGTTCAAGGAGATCAACGAGGCCAACGAGGTCCTCTCCGACCCCGCCAAGCGGCAGCGTTATGACCAGCTCGGCAGCGACTGGCCGTCGTATCGTCCCGGTCCCGGAGGCCCGGGCGGCGGACCCGGCGGCGGCGCCTACACCGTCGACTTCGGCGGCGAGGACATGGGCGGCTTCTCCGATTTCTTCCGCACGATCTTCGGCGGCGGGTTCGGGGGCGCCGGGGGCGGCGGGCGCGCGAGCGGGGGCGGAAGCTACGGCGGTTTCGAAGAGGTCTTCCGCCAGCAGCAGGGAGGGCCGGTCCCCGGGCAGGACGTGGAGACCCCGGTCGAGCTCACGCTCGACGAAGTGCTCCGGGGCACCATGCGCATGTTGCAGATCGGCGATGGCGCGCACAGCCGCAAGGTCGAGGTGAAGATCCCTCCGGGCGTGCGCGACGGCTCACGCGTGCGCGTGGCGGGAGAGGGCGGACAGGGCGCGCGCGGCGGACCGCGGGGCGACCTGTACCTGCGCGTCAAGACCATCCCGCATCCGCTCTTCGAGCGGAAAGGCGAGGACCTGCTGGTGCCGGTGACGGTGCCTCTCACGACGGCCGTGCTCGGCGGCGAGGTCTCGGTGCCGACCCTCGACGGCCCGGTCGGCATCAAGGTCCCGGCCGGCTCCCGCCCCGGGCGCGTGTTCCGACTCCGCAATCACGGCCTCCCGCGGCTGGAGGCGGGCGGAGGCCGGGGCGATCTGCTGGCCACCCTCAACCCCGCGCCACCGCACGCGCCGGCCGCCGGCCTGGATTGCGGGTGGGGAAGCGCTCGGCTATAGTCAGCGGGTTTCAGGTACCGGAGGAGGACCCAAAGATGAGAGTGAAGCTGTTTGCGGGCCTGGCCGCGGCCGTCTGCGTCCTGGGCCTGGCGGGGATGGCGTCGGCGCAGACGGCCAGGTCGAAGAAGCCCCTGGTGGCGGTCACCGACTTCGATTTCGGCACGGTTGGTTATCACTGGTGGGGCAACTACGACATCGGCAAGGGCATGGCCGACCAGGTCATGAGCGAGCTGCTCGAAGACGGGACGTTCCGGGTCGTCGAGCGCAAGAAGCTCGACACCATCCTGGCCGAGCAGGATTTCGCCCACAGCGATCGCGCCGATCCGGGCGCGGCCAAGCTCTCGAAGCTGGGCAAGGTGCTCGGCGTCCGCTACATCATCACGGGCTCCATCACGAAGTTCGGCGGCGAGGACAAGGGCAAGGGCGGAAGCCTCCATGGCATCCACGTGGGCGTCGGCAAGGCCAAGACGGAGGTGTCGCTCACGGCGAGGCTCGTGGACACCACGACCGGCGAGGTCCTGCTCGCGGCCAAGGGCGAGGGCGTGTCCAAGAAGGGCGGTGGCTTCAGCTTCGGCAAGAGTGGGCTCGGCAGCTACGGCCAGGACAGCAGCGACTTCAAGGCGAGCGCGATCGGCGAGGCCCAGGAAGCGGCCTGCAAGGACCTCGTGGCCAAGATCGTGGCCAAGAAGGACCGCATCGAGGACTGAGCGTCCTCCGCATCTCGAGCCAGAGGGCCATCCCCACGGGTGGCCCTTTTTTCTTGTCTATAATCGCGGCCTGTCCGTGCCGATCCTCACTCTCGCCAACCAGATCACGCTGCTCCGCATGGGGCTGGCGCCGCTGCTCGTCGTCCTCGTGCTCGAGCGGGAGATGGGGTGGGCGCTGGGCGTGTTCGTGCTGGCCGGTCTCAGCGACCTCCTCGACGGCCTGGTGGCGCGCCTGTCCGAGCAGCGCACCACCCTCGGCGCCATGCTCGATCCCGTGGCGGACAAGATCCTGCTGACGTCGTGCTTCATCGCGCTGACCTGGGGACCCGACCTCCGGGTCCCCCTTCCGGTGTGGCTCACGGTCGTGACGCTCTCGCGGGACGCGATCATCATCATCAGCGTGGCCGTCGTGAACCTCGCCCAGGGACGGCGGATGTTCTATCCTTCGCGGCTCGGCAAGCTGACCACGGCCAGCCAGCTCGTGACGGTGGGGGTCGTGCTGCTGCTCAACGCGGGGGGCTGGGTGCTCGCGCCCGTCCGTTACCTCTTCCTGGCCACGGTCGCCCTCACCGTGACTTCCGCCCTCCACTACGTGTATCTCGCCTCCACCGGCCGCACCGGAGTGGCGCCGGCGTGAGAGAGCTCTTCCGCAATCCGTGGGTCCGCCTGGCCGCGACCATCGCCGGCGTGGTCCTGGTGGTGCGTGCGCTGGGAGACGTGCGCGAGGTGCTCACTCCGTTCGTGATCGCCTTCGCCCTGGCCTACTTCCTGAATCCGCTGGTGACGGCGATGGAACGGATGGTCTCGCGCGGAGGGGGCCGGCTCCATCCCCGCACCGCGGCCGTCGTGCTCATCGCGCTCCTGGTCGTCTTCGTCCTCGTCTGCGTGGTGGTGTTCGTCCTTCCCGCCGTCTACCACCAGGTGAGCGAGGCGGTGCGCCGGCTGCCGGACTGGCTGCGCGCCCTGCGCGGCCGCCTCGAGCCCCTCTACCAGCGCCTGAACCTGCGCTATCCGGAGCAGACGGAGGAGGTCCGGCAGCGTGTGATGGCCGCCCTGCACGAGCGGCTGCCCGGGCTGGTGGCGCCCATGACCCATGCCGCGACGCGGGCCTTCACGAGCCTGCTCGCCCTCGTGCTCGCCGTGCTGCACCTCCTGGTCATCCCGGTGTTCACCCTGTACCTGCTCCACGACATGAATCGCATCCAGCACGCGCTGTCGGAGCTGGTGCCACCGCGGCATCGTCCCTACGTCTACTCGCGCATGTCCCGGGTGGACGACCGGTTGTCCGCCTTCGCCCGCGGCCTGGTCACGATGTGCCTCATCATGGGCTCGTTCTACGCCGTCACCTTCACGCTCCTCGGCGTGCCCATGGGCCTCCTCGTCGGCTTCGTGATGGGCTTCTTCCACATGATCCCGTTCATGGCGGGCGCGGTGGGGCTGCCCATCGTCCTCGTGCTCTCGTGGGTGGACGACCAGAGCCCGAAGCGCCTGATCGCGATCGTGGCCCTCTTCGTCGTCTCCAACCTCGCCGAGCACAACGTCCTCTCGCCGCGGCTGGTCGGTCAGCGCATCGGCCTCCATCCCGTGGTCGTGATCCTGGCCGTGCTCATCGGGGGCACCGCCTTCGGCTTCTTCGGCATGCTGGTGGCGCTGCCCACCACGGCCGCCCTCTCCGTCTTCTGGCCCGACCTGCGCGAGGCCTACCTCCACAGCGCGTTCTACCGGGGCCGCGCCACGTGATCGAGGAGATCATCGTGCAGTGTCCGGCGTGCGGCGAGCCGATCGCCCTCGACGTCGACACCACGGCGGGCGCGGAGCAGAGCTACTTCGAGGACTGCGCGGTGTGCTGCCGCCCGATGGAGGTGTTCGTGCGCTGCCGCCCGGGTGAGGTCCTGGGGATCAGCGTGACCGCGGACTAGGCGCGCTGGAGCCGCCCCCGCGCGGCTGCTCGCGCCCGCGAGGCTTCGGAGGCCACGGGCCCGGCGAGCGCGGTGTCGTTTCGCGCCGCGCGAGAGACCGCCTGCACCAGCCGGGCCAGTTCGGACGGCGAGCCGTGGGGCGGCCAGGACGGGCCGTTCAGAATCCGGTGCACGATGTCTTCCAGGGCGGCCGCGGACCGGCTCACCGCGTGGAGACGGTAGAGGCCCGCGGATCCGGCCAGGCGGTGGGTGAGATGGTAGAGCGATTCGATCAGCGGCCGGTCCCAGCCGGAGTGGACCAGGGTAGTGGCGGCCGCCTCTATCGCGGTGACCTTCTCGGCCAGCTCGGCGACATAGGCGCGGCGCAGGACTTCGAACTCGTTGTGGTGCGCCTCCAGACGGCGGCGGGCGTACAGCTCCCACAGGTTCTCGAGCCTTTCGGGCAGGGTGGCCGGATCGAACGGTTTCGGGATGACACCCAGGCAACCGAGCGCTTCGCAGCGGGCGTACTCATGGCGCTGCAGCCGGTGCGCGCTCATGAACACGACCGCGGTGCGGCTGCTATCGGCGATCTGTCGCATCGCGCTCAGGACCGCGAAGCCATCCTGCCCCGGCATCATGATGTCGAGCAGGATGAGGTCGGAACCGAAGCACTGGGACGCCACTGTGGCATGGGCGGCGGAGCTGCAGGTCTCGACGGTGAAGCCCCCGAGAGCGGTCAGGGAGAGCGATATGACCGCGAGGAGGTCCGGGTCGTCGTCGACGACGAGGATGCGTTTCAGGGGACGGTGGGGCAAAGCGTGTCCGCGACCTCCATCGCGATCGTAGCACCGTGCATCGAGGCCAGGCCGCCGCCTCCGCCGAACTGCCATTTCTTGGCCATCACCGTCGTTCCTTTTCCCACCTCCGACGCGATGTCGAACTCGTCCATCAGCCGCCTGACCCCGGGCAGGCCGAAGCCCGACGAGTGTGCGCCCTCGACCGCCGCCGCGGGGTCGGCGATGCCTGGTCCCTGATCCTGGGCTTCTATGACCAGCCCGAGGCGTGTTCCCGTCCGCGTGGGCGTGATGGCGATGCGGCCCACGGTCGCGAACTCGAGCATGTTGCGCGCCAGCTCCGAGATGGCGGTGGCGATCATCATCTGATCGCAGGCCGAGAATCCGAGTCTCGCCGCGAGGGCCCGTCCCAGATCCCGGGCCGTCACCACGTCGGCCGCGGAGCCGATCGGGACGACGCCCTCGTCGTCGGCCCTGGACAGCTCGCGGTTTCCATGTTGCGGCGACCTCTCCCGCAGGTCGATGGGCACCATGGGCGCTTCCGAATCGGCGTCGAGTGCAGCGGACACGGGAATCACCGGCTGGCCGGACGCGGCCAGCGCCGGTGCTCGACCACGACGTCCTCGCGAATCAGTCCTATCACATGGTCCTCCCGGGCGACGACGCCTCCCTCCATCTGGCAACCACCCACGGCGGGTACGAGGGGGAAGCCATACGCCACCTGCTTGCGCGCCGGCACCGCGTCGCCGGCCTGGGCGACGAGGGGTGGAACGGAATCGTCCACTTCCCACTTCTTGAGCTTGTTCAACAAGGCCTTGTAGGAGATCTTGAGCTGGGCGGCCGCCTCTCGGCGGTTCCATCTCGTCTCCGCCAGCACCCGACTGAGCAGCCGGCGCTCCGCGTCCTCGGCCGCCTGCGCCGCGACCTTGCGCAGGGACACGCCCGGCGTGGCCGCCGCGCGGGGAGCGGGCGTCTCCTCCGGCCGCGGAGCGTTGCCTTCCGCCCGCCCGCGGCTTCGCAGCTCGGAGAGCGACGCCTCGGCATCGCCCAGGATGACGTAGCGGCGTACGGCATTCTCGAGCTCGCGCACGTTGCCCGGCCAGTCATGGCGGACGAAGGCCTCGCGCAGCTCGCGCGGGAGCTCGCGCAGCGGGCTCTTGTAACGCGCCGCGTAGTGCCTGAGGAAATGGGCGCAGAGCGGCGCGATGTCTTCGCGTCTCTCCCGCAGGGGAGGGACCTCGACGCGGATCACGTTCAGCCGGAAGAACAGGTCTTCGCGGAAGCGGCCCGCCGCCACCGCTTCGTCGAGCTGGACGTTGGTCGAGGCCATCACGCGCGCGTCCACCTTCACGACCTGCCGGCCCCCCAGGCGGGTGAACTCGCCGTCCTGGAGGACATGCAGCAGCTTCGCCTGCAGGTGGACGCTCATTTCGCCGATCTCGTCGAGCAGGATCGTTCCCCCGTCCGCGAGTTCGAACAGGCCCGGCTTCTGGTTCATGGCGCCGGAAAAGGCGCCACGCTCGTATCCGAAGAGCTCCGACTCGAGGAGGTCGTCGGGCAGCGCGGCGCAGTTGACCTTGAGGAAGCCGTGCGGGGCACGCCTGGACTGGCGATGGATATAGCGGGCGAGCACCTCCTTGCCCACGCCGGACGGGCCAAGGATCAGCACGGGCGCGTCGGTGTCGGCGACCTGCCGCCCGATCTCCTTGATCCGCAGGACGCGCGGGCTGGCGGACACGAAGCCGCCCTCCTCCCCGACCGGACGCGGTCGCAGGCGGGCGACCTCGGGCCGGCGCTCCTGGTTGTCCATGACGTTCTGGAGGGCGACGGCGAGCTCCTGGTCTTCGAAGCTCTTGGTGAGGTAGTCGGACGCTCCGCGCCGGATCGCGTCCACCACCGTGCTGGTCTGCGCGACGGTGGAGAGGACGATGACGGGGATTCGAGGATGGCTCCCCTTGATGCGGTCCAGGGTTTCGAGCCCGCTCATCCCGGGCATGACCAGGTCGAGCAGGACCACGGCCGGGGGGGCGCTGACGGCCAGGGCGGCGACGACCTTGTCCCCGGAGGGAAGGCACTGCACGTCATAGCCGAGGGACGTGAGGAGGGAGGAGAGATATCTCCGCACGCTTTCATCGTCGTCGACGACAAGTACGAGCGGCTTGGTCATTTTCCGCACTCTCCTTTGGCCGATGGCCGGCAGCGCTACATTTCTGCCGCCAACAGAGTGTTCGGGCTCACAGCATCTGACGACAATGGCCCGACCCGGCATCCGGCGTAGCACCAAAGCGCCACCCTGCCGTCAGATGCAACGGAAAGTGGGTTTGTTTCGGCTACTTTTTGGGCCTTCGACCTACTCGAGCAGGCGGTGGTGGACGGCGAAGAGCGCGAGCTCCAGCCGGTTGGAGGCGCCCATCTTGTCGAAGATGTTGGTGAGATGGTGCTTGACGGTGTCCTCGCTCAGGGAGAGCTTGCGGGCGATCTCCCGGTTGCTGAGCCCGGACACGACGGCGGAGGTGATCTCCACCTCGCGCGCGGTGAGGCCGAAGCGCTTGCGCGCCGGCTTCTCGGGGGAGGCGGCCATCTGCTCACGCAAAGCCTGCACGAGGTCGGAGACGGCCTCGCGGCCGATCCAGTGCTGTCCGGCCATCACGCTTCGGATGCTC
>QHVP01000285.1:0-5657 GCA_003222295.1 Acidobacteriota bacterium
AGGGCGCGGGTGCGGTCGCCCGCGCCGAAAGCGGCGAGGGCCGCGGCCGGCGTCGCTCCCCCTTCTTCCGCGGGCAGGGCGCGGATCTTCCGAATCAGGGAGTCCTCACCGGCATCGGCGAGCTCGAGGTCGAGGAGCAGGACGTCGGGCCGCTGATCGGCGATGACCGCGAAGGCCTCCTGGACCGAGGGCAGCCCCGTCACGCGAGCGCCGCGCTTTTGCAGGATCGTGGCCACCATCTCGCGCGCCTCGTCGGCGTCCACCACGAGGACGACCAGGCCTTCGAGCGACGGCATCCGCCCGCTCGATTCCGGCTCCGGGGCCGCGGGCGGGCCCGCCACCGGCCTGGCTTCGCCCGGACGCAACGCCTTGATGGGCAGGCGCACGGTGAAGACCGCTCCCGGGCCGGGATCGCGGTTCGCGGCGACGATGGTGCCCTCGTGCAGCTCGACGACCCTGCGGGCGATGGCCAGGCCCAGCCCCAGTCCCCCTTTGCCACGCGTGGCCTCACCGCCGGCCTGTCGAAAACGCTCGAACACGTGGGGCAGGAAGGCCGGCGGGATGCCGGGCCCGGTGTCCTCCACCGTCACCTCGACCTGCCCGTCCACCGCCTGGACGCGCACGCCCACCGTGCCGCCCTTGGGGGTGAACTTGATGGAGTTGGTGAGGAGGTTCCACAGGACCTGCTGCAGCCGGCTGGGGTCTCCGGTCACGGGACCCGCTTCCGCATCCACGTTCGAGGTCAGCGTGATGCCCTTGGACTCCGCCGCGGGGCGGACGGTCTCGAGGGCGGCCCGGATCACGGCCACCGGCTCCACGGCTTGCATCTCGACCTGCATGGTCCCGGCCACGATCCGGGAGACGTCGAGGAGGTCCGCGATGAGGCGCATCTGCGCGCGGGCATTGCGCAGGATCGCGTCCAGCGCGCGCACGGACGTCGCCTCGTCGACCTTTTCTTCGCGGAGGACGTGAGCCCATCCCAGCATGGCGCTCAGGGGAGTGCGGAGCTCGTGGGCGACGGTGGAGAGGAAGGCGTCCTTGAGGCGCCCGTTCTCGCGCAGGCCCTCCGCCTCCTGCCGGAGCTCGTCCGCGCTGCGTCTCAGGTCGGCGAGCTCGGCCTCGAGCCGCCGGCGATCGTCCGCGCGGTCCCGCACCACGGCGGCGCGGCCAGCCAACGTCTCGGTGAGGTACGCCAGGCAGCCGCCCACGGCGAGGAAGACGGCCAACAGGAGCCACTGCGCGGGCGCGCCCGGTGACGGCACGAAGACGCCCAGAACCACGCTGACCATGACCGCGACCGTGAACAGCAGGTAAGCGGACTCGGCGCCGGCCGAGGGCGCCAGCAGACGGCCGAGGCCGGCCGCGGCCAGCACCGAGAGGACGCTGATCGCCCAGCTTGGGAGACGTGGTGGCACGGGCCGCGTCAATGGCTCAGTCTACCAATAGCGGAGGGCGCTTTTCCCGTTGTGTATCACAATGGAGTTCCGCCGAGAGCGCCATCACCATGATCGCCTTCCTCCTGCTGCTCGGCCTCCTGACCCCGGCCTCTCCGGGCGAGAAGCTCGTCCTGCTCGGCACCGCTGGAGGGCCGACCCCCAAGCGCACGCGCGCGGCGCCGGCGCAGGCGCTCGTCATCGGCGACGCCGTCTACGTCGTGGACTGCGGCAACGGCGTGGCGCGCCAGATGGTGCTGGCGGGGCTGCCCCTTCGCGGATTGCGCCACGTGTTCCTGACCCACCACCATTCGGACCACGCCGCGGATCTGGTCACGCTGCCACTGCTCGCCTGGGCCTCAGGCCTCGACACGGAGGTGGCGCTGCATGGGCCGCCTCCGCTGCGGCGCAGCGTGGAGGCGGGCCTGCGCGCGGCCTCTTTCGACATCGCCACGCGCGTCACGGACGAGGGCCGCCGGCCGCTGGGCGATCTCGTGCGCGTGCACGAGCTGCGGGGCGACGGGATCGTCCACAAGGATGCGCAGGTCACCGTGCGCGCGGCGCGGGTCGAACACCCGCCGATCCGCGAGGCCTATGCCTACCGCTTCGACACCGCGGATTGGAGCGTGGTCGTGTCCGGCGACACCGCGCCTTCGGCCAACCTGATCGCCCTGGCCCGCGGCGCCGACGTGCTCGTGCACGAGGTGCTGCTCGAGGACGCGGCCGAGGTCGCGAAGTGGGTCGAACGGCCGATCGGCCATCCGCTCGTCCAGCACATCATGCGCAGCCATACCAGCTTCCGCGACGTGGGGCGGATTGCTCGCGACGCGGGCGTACGCAAGCTCGTTCTCAGCCACTATGTCCCGGGAGACGCGGCCGTCGATCGCGACGCCGTCCTCTCCGAGATCCGCAAGTCGTTTGACGGCCAGGTCGTCTTCGGCGAAGACCTGCTCGTGATCGAGCCATGAATCCCGCTTTCGCGTTCGCTCTCTTCGCGCTCGCCGCTCCGGCCCCTTCCGCTCCCCCGGCCTGCGATCCCGCGCGTGCGCGCGTCGGCACCTCCACGCCGCCGCAGGGCGGAGTCGTCCTGCTGGAGCTGGACACGGAGGCCGCGGCCGGCAAGCCGGCCGCGACGTGGCAAGGGAAAGCGGTCGGCTTCTGGCGCGATGAGGCCCAGGGACCATGGCGCGCCCTCGTCGGTGTCGACCTCGCGCAGCGGCCCGGGGACGCGCGCGTCCTCGTGCAGCGTGGTCTCGACCGCCCGTGCACGGTCGTCCTCTCGATCAAGGCGGTCGTGTTCCCCGAGGAGCACCTGCAGTTGCCGCAGCGATTCGTCGAGCTGAGCCCCCAGGATCAGGCGCGGGCGGCACGCGAGACCGCGCGTCTCGCGGCCCTCTTCCGGGCTCTCCCTACGGAGCGCCTGTGGCATGGCCCGTTCCACGTCCCGCTCGAGTGGATCTCGGGGCGCCGGAAGGGACTCCCGTGCATGCCATGCAGCGCGGACGCGTCGTGCTGGACGAGGATCTCTTCTTCTCCGGCCGCACGATCGTCCTCGACCACGGCCTCGGACTCTTCAGCTTCTACGGCCACTTGAGCGAATCGCGGGTGCAGCCCGGGCGCGTCGTCGACGCGGACGAGGTCATCGGACTCGTGGGCGCGACCGGCCGCGTGACCGCCCCTCACCTCCACTGGGCCGTGCAGCTTGGCAACGCACGCGTGGATGGCCTCGACCTCGTCCGAGTGACCTCGCCGTAGCTCGAGGGCCTCTACAGCACCTCGCGACGCAGCTCGGGGAAGACCTTCGAGACCTTGCCCAGCAGGTAATCGCCGTAGGTCCCGTCGAAGGCATGGATGTTCGCCCCGTCCCAGCGGGCCGCCCGGTCCTGCGCTGCGGCCACCAGCGTGTTGTGTGGCTGCGCCGCCGCGGACGCGGCCAGGCCCGCGATCGGACGCACGCGCGCCTCGAAGTGCGGGTCGAAGAAGAAGGGCATCGACAGGCGATCGCGGCCCGAGCTGTTGAGGGCAACGCGATGCGGAGTGGAGCGGTAGAGCCCGCCCGTCATGCGGTCGAGCATGTCGCCGATGTTGCAGACGAAGGACTGGGGCAGGGGCCGCGCCTCGACCCAGCCCTCGCGGGTCTTCACCTGCAGGCCGCCCACGTCGTCCTGCCAGAGAATCGTCAAGAGGCCGTAGTCGGAATGCTCGCCCACGCCCCACTGCACGTCCTGCCCCACGGGCGCAGGCCGTGACGGATAGTTGAAGATCCGAAACAGGATCAAGGGGTCCGCGGTGTAGCGGTCGGCGAAATAGGTCGCGTCGAGGCCCAGGCTGAGGGCGATGCCTTCCATGAGGGTGTGGCCGAGGCGCGTGAGGGCGTCGATATAGGCCAGGACCGCCTCGCGCAGCCCGGGCAGGCTCGGAAAAAGGTTGCGGCCGTGAAGCGGCGTGCGCGCCCGCACCAGCGGGTGGTCGTCGGGCAGCTCCGAGCCCAGGTACAGGCCTTCCTTCCAGTCGGGCCGGCCCGAGGTCAGCTCGCCTCCGGCGGGAAAGTACCCGCGCCAGGCCCGCCCACCCAGCGACATGCGCGCGTGCATCTTCGTGGCCTGGTCGAGCGCGAAGAAGCGGCGGCTCGCGGCCACCAGACGATCGCAGATCCGCGGATCCATGCCGTGGCCCGTCACGTAGAAGAAGCCCTGGGCGCGGCACGCCTCGCCGATCTGCGCCGCCACCGCCGCGCGGGCCGAGGCTGCGTCCAATAGACCGGACACGTCGATGACGGGGACGGCGTGCGCATCGAAATACATGTCTGCCCCGGGGTCGGTCGCCCGCTATTATCGTCCCCACATGGACGAGCCGAAGAGGCAGCTCATCCGGGGCCTGACCGCGACCGACACGACCGCCCTCGTGGTGGGCACGGTCATCGGGTCGGGCGTGTTCCTCAAGACGGCGGTGATGACCCAGGACCTGCGGATCCCCGCGCTGGTGCTGGCGGCGTGGGTGGCCGCCGGCCTGCTGTCGCTGGCGGGAGCGCTGAGCTACGCGGAGCTGGGGGCGATGCTGCCCGAGGCCGGCGGCGAGTACGTCTACTTGAAGAAGTCCTACGGCGACACCGCAGCCTTCCTCTTCGGGTGGCAGCGTTTCATCGTGGCGGGAAGCGCCTCCGTCGCCAGCCTGGGCGCGGGGTTCGCGATCTTCCTGGCCGCTTTCCTGCCCCTGAACGCGGTCTGGGTCCACCGTGAGATCTCCCTTCTGGGCCAGACCATCGACTGGCAGTTCGGGCCTCGGCAGGTCGTGGCCGTGGGCGCCATCCTGGTCCTCTCCGTCTTGAACTGCTTCGCGGTGGCTCTCGGCGGCAAGGTCCAGTCGGCCCTCACCCTGCTGAAGATCGGCGGCATCGCCTTCGTCGTGCTCGGCATCTTCTTCTTCTCGGGCTCGGCGGACTGGTCCCACCTGCGGCCGGCGGGGACCGTGGCCTGGAGCGGTGGGGCCGCCTTCGGGACGGCGATGCTGGCCGCGCTCTGGGCCTACGACGGCTGGAACAACATGCCCATGGCCATCGGCGGGATGCTCGTGGTGATGGCGATCTACTGCCTGGCCAACCTCGCCTACTTCTATGCCCTGCCCGTGGCCGAGGTGGTGACGAGCAACTCCACGCGGTACCGGGCCGCCCTCCCCGTGGCTTCGAAGGCCGCGACCACCTTCCTGGGCGAGTACGGCGGCAAGCTGGTGGCAGTGGCCTTCGTGGTCTCGGCCTTGGGCGCCCTGAACGGGTCCATCCTCTCGAACGCCCGCGTGCCGTACGCCATGGCCCGGGACGGCCTCTTCTTCGCGAGGATGGCGGAGCTGAGCGAGCGCACGCGCGTGCCCGTATGGTCGCTCGTCGTGCAGGCCGTCTGGTCGAGCCTGCTGGCCGTCTCCGGCACGTTCGACCAGCTCACGGACAGCCTGCTCTTCGCGTCGTGGATCTTCTACGGCCTGGTCACGTCCTCGGTCTTCGTCCTGCGGCGCCGGATGCCTCAGGCGCCGCGGCCCTACCGGACCCTCGGCTATCCGGTGGTTCCCGCGATCTTCGTCCTGGTATCCGCCTGGCTGGTCGTCAACACCTTGATCGAGAAGCGCGTCGAGTCGGTGACGGGGCTCGTCCTGATCCTGGCCGGGCTCCCACTCTTCTACTGGTTCCGGTCCAGGTCGCAGGCCTCGGACTAACCGGACCTACCTCGTCCG
>QHVP01000285.1:5733-6807 GCA_003222295.1 Acidobacteriota bacterium
GCGGCTGAAGCGGCGCGCGCGGCGTCATGGCCAGAGCATGGAGGCCGAAGTGCGCGATATCCTGCGCAACGCCGTGCGCGATGAAGACGGTACGGCGGCGCGCCTCGGTAGCCGCCTCCGCGATCGGTTCGGCGGTATCGGCCTCGACGCGGATCTTCCCGAGATCCGCGGCCAGAAAGCCCGCGCCGCGAGACTCAGCCGGTGATCGTCCTCGACACCAACGTGCTCTCCGCGTTGATGCGCCGCGAGCCTGATTCCGCGGTCGTCGCCTGGCTCGACGGACAGCCCGGTGAGTCGATCTGGACGACGGCGATCACGGTGTTCGAGGTCCTGTTCGGACTGGAACTCCTGGCGCGCGGGCGCCGGCGCCGCCAGCTCGAGGCTGCATTCTCCGTCGCGATGACCGAGGACTTCGAGGGACGCATCCTTCCCTTCGATCACGACGCGGCGCGGGAGGCCGCCACCCGTGCCGCGGCACGTCGGGCCGCCGGCACACCGGTCGATTTTCGCGACATCGAGATCGCCGCTATCGTGTCCGCACGCCGAGCGACCCTCGCCACCCGTAACGTTCGCCACTTCGACGGCCTCGGCATCGCAGTGGTCAATCCCTGGACGGTGGGTTAGGCCGACCAGGGGGATCTTTTCCCGTCACGCCGGGAGGGCCTGTCCGGTCCACCATGTAGGAGGTGGGACCATGCGGCTCTTCATCCTTGGCGCCAACGGC
Source organism: Acidobacteriota bacterium (assembly GCA_003222295.1). Lineage (GTDB taxonomy): Bacteria > Acidobacteriota > Vicinamibacteria > Fen-336 > Fen-336 > AA29. Next base: position 6,458 of record QHVP01000285.1, read on the forward strand.
AAGACCGGAACGCAGCTCGTCGACGTCGCCCTGGCTCGGGGCCATGAGGTCACGGCGTTCGTCCGCTCGCCGGCGAAGATCACACGCCGGCATCCGCGGCTGCAGGTGCAGCGCGGCGATCCGCTGAGCGTGGACGAGCTGGCGAGCGCGCTGCCCGGGCACGACGTCGTGCTCTCGGCCCTCGGCGTTCGGCCGCCAGGGGCCTTCCGCCCGCACGCGGTCGTTCAGGAGGGCGCGGCCAGCACCGTCGCCGCCATGACGAGGGCCGGGGTGAGGCGGCTCTTACTGGTGTCGGCCGCCATCCTGTTTCCGGAGAAGGGACGCCGCTTCGCCTTCTTCCGCTGGCTACT
>QHVP01000284.1 GCA_003222295.1 Acidobacteriota bacterium
TCGCCCTCCTTCTCGAGCTCGTCCCCGACCGCCGAGGCCTCGATGCCCAGGGCGGCCAGCTCGCGGAAGGCCTCGCGCGCGCCGGCCAGGTCGTCGTGGATCCGGACCTGCGGCTTTCCTTCCTTGCGGTACAGCGCGTACGTCTCCGGCGGCATGGTGTCGACGGAGTCCGGCGCCACCAGGGCCTCGACGTAGTAGAGCGGCGGATAGGCGGGGTCCTTCGTCGAAGTGGAGGCCCAGAGCGGCCGCTGCCGCCGCACGCCCTTGGCCGCGAGCGCGGCCCAGCGCTCCCCGGCGAAGGTCTGCTCGAAGGCCTCGTAGGCCAGCCGGGCGTTGGCGATGCCGATCTTGCCGCGCAGGGCTCGCGCGCGCGGCCGCCGCTCCTCGGGGCCACCGGAGGCGAGCGTGTCGAGCTTGCGGTCCACGAGGGTGTCGACCCGGCTCACGAAGAAGCTCGCGACCGATCGGATGCGGTCCGCGGGTTGGTGCGCCGCCGCGCGATGCACCATGGCGGACAGGTACGCCTCCATGACCTGGCGATGGCGGGCCACGGAGAAGAGCAGCGTGATGTTGATGTTGATGCCTTCCGCGAGGCAGGCGCGGATGGCGGGGACGCCCTCCGACGTCCCCGGGATCTTCACCATCACGTTCGGACGGTCGCAGGCCTGCCAGAGCCGCCGCGCTTCGTCGATGGTGCGCGACATGTCGTGGCTCAGGGCCGGGTTCACTTCGATGGAGACGAAGCCGTCGTCGCCACCCGCGCGTTCGAACACGGGCCGGAAGACGTCCGCGGCCGCGCGCACGTCCTCGACCTCGAGGGCCTCGAAGAGCGGCCCCGCCGCGAGGCCGCGGCCGGACAGCCGCCGGATGGCGTCGTCGTAGAGCCCGGTCTCCGCGATCGCCTTCTGGAAGATGGTCGGGTTCGAGGTCATCCCCGAAAGCCCGTCTTCCTGGATGAGGCGCCGGAGCTCGCCTCCCTGATAGAGGTCGCGGCGGATGTAGTCGTACCAGACGCTCTGGCCCAGCTCTTCCAGCTTCTTCAGGGCATTTGCAGTCATGATGCCTCCTTGCTCCTCTTCCTACGATCCTACTCGCGTCGCGGCCGTTCCTTCGCCCGACGGTGCCACTTCAGTAGCGCTCCCAGACGTCCAGCAGGTGCATGACCATCACGTCATGCCAGCGCTCGGGGCGCACCCCGTTCGTGTGGGCGAGGGCCTCGGCCGCCGCGAGGTCGGACCTCAGTGCGTCCGCCCGCGCGACCAGGCTCCTCCGCGCGGTCTCGCAGTCGACGGTGGCGCCGTGATCACGGAGGGTGACGCCGGAGAGCAGCGGAGTCGTCTTCAAGGACGCGAGCCACTCGCGGTCCGGCGCGGAGCCGAGCCCGATCGACGACGGGTTTTTCCGAGGCGCCAGGCACGGGTCGGCGAACTTCCGGTAGCTCAGCTCCAGCACGCTCGTGTCGGCGGCGATCCTCCGCAGGAGGAGGTCCAGCTCCACCGACGCTTGTGACGGCGGCGGCCGTCTCGCGGCGTTGGCCGCGGGCACCCCGGCGGCGGTGCCGGCGCCCGCGCGCTCGGGCCGCGACCTGGCCGCCGCGGGCAGGCGAGGGAGGGCGGGATAGATGGCCTCGCCACGGATCGGCTCGCTCCGGGAGCGGACGGCGGCCTCGGGATTCGCTTCGTGCGGGACGGCGGCGTAGACGAGGACGCCGATGAGACCGGCGGCGAGGGCGGCGAGCAGGACGGCCCCGCGGCCCCGGGCGCCCGCGGGTGGAAGCGGGGGAGGGACGGGGAATGAACCCGCGGGAGAGGCGCTCGCGCGCTCGAACCCGCAGTGACACCGGGGCTCGCGCCCGGGCACGCGGCGCTGGCACTGCGGGCAGGTCCAGGCGGGGGCGAAAGCAGTGTTCACGGCGAGTGCATATCATAGCGGCCGGATGCGCGCGGCGAGAGAACGATCGGCCGGCTTCACCTTGATCGAGGTGATGATCGTCATGGCCATCACGCTCGTGATCGGCGCCGTCGTCTACGAGGTGACGCGATCGAGCTGGCTCCTGTACCGCGTGCAGACCCACGTCACCGAGCGCGGCTTCAGCGGCGTCCGCGCCGTGGACGACATGTCCGTCGAGATCGCGCGCGCGGGCTTCGGCCTCGGCCGCGATGCCGGACCGTTGTTTCCGGGGACGCTGGAGGGCGTGCGCGGGAGGACCTCCTCGAAAGGGATCAGCTCGTGGCCGTCGACCAGGCGGCGCTCTTCGCGCCGGGGGACGTGGTCCTGCTCGTCGACGCGGAGCGCACGCTCGAGCGCGCCCAGGTCGCGCGGGTCGGACCCGGATCGCTGGCCCTGCGCTCGCTGGACGGCCCCGACGGACGGCTCGTCCATGCTTTCTTGACCTCACTCGCGGCCCGCGTGCTCAAGGTCCGCGAGGTCAGCTTCTTCCTGAAGACGGACCGCACGGGCGCGGTCGTGCTGGCCAGGAAGACGACGGGCCGCGTGGAGCAGATCCTGGCTCGTTACGTCGAGGAGCTGCGCTTCGATTACGTGGGCGAGGGAGGGGAGCGGATGGAGGCGGCCGCCATCCGGCCGGGCCAGGGCCCGCGTGGAGTGCGGATCACCCTGCGCCTCGGCCGAAACCCCGATCTCCCCCCCGTCACCGTCTCCCCGCTCAGCGTCCTCGTGTCCCTCGAGGCGCAATCGGCCAGCATCGCGTTCGACGCGGCCGCCTTCCACACCATCGGACTCGCTGCCGTCATCGGGCAGGATCCCGTTTCCGGAGCAAAGACGGTCCGGATGCACGCGTGGCGAAACACCCTCCCGCGCTTCTGAACCCGAAGGAGCGGGGGGCGGCGCTGCTGCTGGTGCTCGTCGCGCTCGCTTTCCTGATGCCTCTCTCGCTGCTCCTGTCCGACTTCGCGCTGAGGCGGCAGCGGCAGGTCAATGCGCGCCAGCAGAACGTCGCCGGCCAGGCGGCGGTCCGGGGCGCCCTCGATCTCACCATGGCGCGACTGCAGTCGGGCCGGATCGCGCTGGTGGGACCGGATCAGTCGGCGCGCTTCGAGCTGGAGGAGCCCGAGACCCGCCTCGTCCGCGTGCGCGTGAGCCGCGAGCCCGACGCCGTCCTGACCCTCGGGGGCCGCGTGCTCGGCCCCGAAGAGGCCGCCGAGCTCAACGTCGATCAGCTCGGCATCGACAACCTCGGGGGTGCGGTGCGCGAGTACCGCCGGCTCGAGATCTATGTCGTGGAAGCGGAATCCCCGGCGCGCTCTCCCTTCGGCGCCGTGCGCCTCCTGGCCGTGGTGGCCCGGCTGGACACGGGCGAGGTCGTTTGTCTCGGCACGCGGTACGACCGGGGCTATTTCCCCCCGACCTGAGGCTATCGAGGCGAAAGGTCGCCGCGGAACTGGACCGTTCCCTTGGGACAGCGCAGGGTGACGTCCATCGCCCCGCGGCTCCCTGCTTCGACGGCGACGTCGAGGGCGAGCGACGCGAGC
>QHVP01000287.1 GCA_003222295.1 Acidobacteriota bacterium
TGCCGCCGGGCGCGCCCGCCTCGCACGTGCGCAGGACGAGGCTGGAGACGCTGGCGATCGAAGGCAGGGCCTCGCCACGGAATCCGTGGGTGGCGATGCGCTCGAGGTCGCCCAGCTCGCGGAGCTTCGAGGTGGCGTGGCGCTCCAGCGCGCGGCGGGCATCCTCCGGACCCATGCCGTGGCCGTCGTCGCGAACGCGGATCTTCTCCTTGCCGCCCCCTTCGATCTCGACGGTGACGGTCGTGGCCTCCGCGTCGAGGGCGTTCTCGACCAGCTCCTTGACGACCGAGGCCGGCCGCTCCACGACCTCCCCCGCCGCGATCTTGTTCACGAGATCGTCCGGGAGCCGCTCGATCCTCAAATCCATTGCTTCTTGCGGAACACCCACCAGGGGCCGCCGGTCACCGCGACCATGATCAGCACACGAAGAGGCAGGTCAGCAAGAGCAGCGGGCGCGTCTCACAGCAGCGCGCCGCGGAGGATGATGGAGCCCACCGTGAAGTAGATGACGAGACCGGTGACGTCGACCAGCGTGGCCACGAAGGGCGCGGAACTGGTGGCGGGATCGAACCCGATCCGGCGCAGGAGGAACGGGAGCATGCTCCCGGCCAGGGTGCCGAAGGTGACGACGCCGACGAGGCTGGCCCAGACGGTCAACGCCACGAGCAAGTAGTGCGGGCCGTAGTCCTTCCAGTGGAGGTGCTGCCACAGGATGATCCGCAGGAAGCCGATGGCGCCGAGGAGGACCCCCAGGGTGAGACCGGCGCCGACCTCGCGGCCCATGACCCTCCACCAGTCCTTCAGGCGCAGCTCCTTCAAGGCCAGGGCGCGGATGATCAAGGACGTCGCTTGCGAGCCCGAGTTGCCGCCGCTGCTGATGATGAGGGGCACGAAGAGGGCCAGCACCACCGCGCGCTCGATCTCGCGCTCGTAGTAGCCCATGGCGGTGGCGGTCAGCATCTCGCCCAGGAAGAGCGCGGAGAGCCAGCCTCCACGCTTGCGCACCATGGCCCAGAAGCCGACCTCGTTGTAGGGCGCGTCGAGGGCCTCCGTGCCGCCCATCTTCTGGAACTCTTCGGTGGCGGTCTGCTCCGCCATGTCGAGGACGTCGTCCATGGTGATGATGCCGAGCATGCGCCGGTTGTCGTCCACGACGGGAAGAGCGACGCGATCGTACTTCTCGAACTCACGCAAGACCTCGGCGCGGTCGGCGTGGACGGGGAGGCAGATCAGCCCCGGATCGGGGATCTGGGTGACGGGGGTCGCGGGATCGGCCAGCACGAGCGCGCCCAGGCGCACGTCCTCGACGAGATAGCCCTCGCGATCGACGATGTAGACGACGTTGAGTGTCTCCTTCCCGCGCCCCGTGCTCCGGATGTGACGAAGGGCCTGCTCCGCCGTCATCTCCGGGGCGATGGACGCGTAGTTGGGCGTCATGTAGCGGCCGGCGGTGTTCTCGGGATAGCCGAGCAGGGCGCGGCTCTTCTCGAGCTCCTCCGGACCGAGGGTCTCCATGAGGCGCTTGGCGACCTCCGCCGGCATCTCTTCGAGGAGCCGCGCGCGGTCGTCCGGGGCCATGCCCGCCACCGCGTTGCGCACCTCCTCCGCGGAGAGCGCCTTCACGAGCGCCTCCTGGTGCGGCGCCGGCAGATAGGCGAAGACGAGCCCCGCCTTCTCCTTCGGCAGGGCCCGGAAGACGAGCGCTTCCTCCTGGCCGGGGAGGTCGATGACGGCTTCGGCCACGTCCGCGGGGTGGATGCGCTGGAGGCGCTCTTGGAGCTCCGCGACCTGGCCGGCGTGCGCGAGCTGGGCCAGGTCCTGTTCGACCTCCGCCGCGATCATGGCGTCAGTCCCCCACGGGCTTCTCGAGCTGGGCTTGCGCGGCGGCCAGCCGCGCGATGGGCACGCGGTAGGGGGAGCACGACACGTAGTCGAGCCCCGCGGAGTGGAAGAAGCGGATCGAGGACGGATCGCCGCCGTGCTCCCCGCACACCCCGATCTTCAGCGAGGGCTTGACCGCGCGGCCCTTCTTGACCCCGATGTCGACGAGCTGGCCGATGCCCCCGGCGTCGAGGGAGACGAACGGGTCCTTCTCCAGGATCCCGTGCTCCTGGTAGTAGCCGAGGAACTTGCCGGCGTCGTCGCGGCTGAGCCCGAAGCCCATCTGGGTGAGGTCGTTCGTCCCGAAGGAGAAGAAGTCCGCCTCCTTCGCGATCTCGTCCGCGGTGAGCGCCCCCCGGGGGACTTCGATCATCGTCCCCACCAGGAACTCGACGCCGGACGGGTTGTCGCCCAGCACCTCCTTGGCGGTGTCGAGGACGATCTTCTTCTGGCGCCGCAGCTCCTCGACGTGGCCCACGAGCGGGATCATGACCTCCGGCTTGACCGACGTGCCCTTCTTGGCCACCTGGGCCGCGGCCTCGAAGATCGCGCGCGCCTGCATGCGCGTGAGGTCGGGGTAGGTGATGCCGAGGCGGCAGCCGCGGTGGCCGAGCATGGGGTTGAACTCGTGCAGCTCTTCGACCGCGCGGAGGGTCTCCGACAGCTTCGCGATCCGGGCGCGGTTGCGCTTCTCGCCCTGCGCGCGGAGCGTCGCCACCTGGACCATGAGGTCCTCGCGCTTGGGCAGGAACTCGTGCAGCGGCGGGTCCAGGGTGCGGATGGTGACGGGTGTCCCGTGCATCTCCTTGAAGAGCCCGGCGAAGTCGGCGCGCTGCATGGGCAGCAGCTTCTTGAGCGCGTCCCGATAGTCCTTCATGTAGCGGCCGTATTCCTTCTGGACCCGCGCCATCTCCTTGCGGATCTCCCCCCCCTGCGTGCCCTTCGCTTCGTCCAGACGCTCCTTGAGCCGCTGCGTGAGGTCGAGCCCCTTCTGGCCGCGCGCGGCGGACATGATCATCTTCACGACGTGCGGCAGCCGGTCCTCCGCGAAGAACATGTGCTCGGTGCGGCACAGGCCGATGCCCCGCGCCCCGAAGGCGAACGCCACCTTCGCGTCGCGCGGGATGTCGGCGTTGGCGCGGATCCCCAGGCGCCGGATCTCGTCCGCCCAGCCCAGCAGCTTCTCGAACTTCCCGAAGAGGGGCGACTTCTCCGCCTTGAGGGTGCCGCTGACGACCTGCAGGACCTCGGAAGGGCTGGTCGGCAGCTCCTGGAGGATCACCTCGCCCGTGGAGCCGTCGATCGAGATCGGAGCGCCTTCCTCGAGCGTCCGGCCGCCGACCTTGAGCGTCTTGCTCTTGGCGTCGATGTGGAGCGAGCCGGCACCGACCACGGACGGCTTGCCCATCTGCCGGCCGACCACGGCCGCATGCGACGTCATCCCGCCCGTCGCGGTGAGGATGCCCTGGGCCACGCTCATGCCATGGATGTCGTCGGGCACGGTCTCCATGCGCACGAGCACCACGCGCTTGCCCTTGGCGGCCTGCGCGACGGCGTCGTCCGCGGTGAACACGACCGCGCCCGTGGCCGCGCCCGGTGACGCGGGCAGGCCCTTGGCCGCGATGGCCGCCTTCGCGCGCGCCTTGAGATCGAAGATCGGATGCAGGAGCTGGTCGAGGGACTGCGGCTCGACCTTCCCCACCGCCTCCTGCGGGGTGAGGATCCCCTCGTCCACCATGTCCACCGCGATGTGCACCGCGGCCACGCCCGTGCGCTTGCCGTTGCGCGTCTGCAGCATGTAGAGCGTGTTGTCCTGGATGGTGAACTCGAAGTCCTGCACGTCCTTGTAGTGGCGCTCCAGGCGCGTGGTGATGTCGCGAAGCTGCTTGTAGGCCTTCGGCATCACCTTCTCGAGGTCCGCGATGGGATGCGGCGTGCGGATGCCGGCCACCACGTCCTCGCCCTGCGCGTTCTGGAGGAACTCGCCGTAGAACTCCTTCTCCCCCGTCGAGGGGTTGCGCGTGAAGCCGACGCCGGTGGCCGACGTCTCGCCCATGTTCCCGAAGACCATGCTCTGCACGTTGACGGCGGTGCCGAGGTCGTGCGGGATGTCGTTGAGCTTGCGGTAGGTGACCGCGCGCGGGTTCATCCAGGAGCGGAACACGGCGTCGCGCGCGCCCCGGAGCTGCTCGCGCGGCTCCTGGGGGAAGGGCTTGCCCGTCTCCTTCTGGACCACGCCCTTGTAGCGCTGGATGACCTCGTCGAAGGCCTTCTCGTCGAGGTCGAGGTCCGCCTTGGCGCGGACCTTCTTCTTGACCGCGTTGAGCTCGTGGTCGAAGCGCTCCTTGTCGATCCCGAGCACGACGTTGCCGTACATCTGGATGAAGCGGCGGTACGAGTCCTTGGCGAAGCGGCCGTTGCTCGTCTTGCTCTTCAGGCCCGCGACGGAGCGGTCGTTGAGGCCGAGGTTCAGGATGGTGTCCATCATCCCCGGCATCGAGAACTTGGCCCCGCTGCGCACGGAGACGAGCAGCGGATCCGCGGCGTCTCCGAGCTTCTTGGCCATCAGGGACTCGAGCCGGCCCAGCGCCTTCTCGCTCTCCGTCTCGATCTCGGGCGTGAGGCTGCCCCCGCGCTGCTGGTAGAGGTTGCAGGCGGCGGTCGAGATCGTGAAGCCGGGGGGAACGGGCAGGCCGGCGTTCGTCATCTCGGCCAGGCCGGCGCCCTTGCCGCCCAGGGTGTCCTTCATGTCCTTGTTGCCGTACGCCTTGCCGCCGCCGAAGAAATACACGTATTGAGCCAAAGGCTTAGCCTCCAAGTTTCGAGATGTCCGCGATCCGATAGAAGAGCGAGAGGGCCTGCGAGAGCAGAGAGAGCCGGTTGGCGCGCAGGCGCGGGTCCTCCGCCATCACCAGCACGTCGTCGAAGAAGCGGTCCACGGGTCCGCGCAGGCTGCTGAGTGAGCGGAGCCGCGATTCGTATCCACCATCCACGCCACCCCCCTGGCGGCCACTGCCGGGGGGGGGTGGCTGGAGCTCCGACACCGCGTCGTGCAGGTCGCGCTCCGCCCCTTCCTGCAACAAGCCGGTGTCGACCTCGGCCGGCGGACGGTCACCGATGATGTTCTTCGCCCGCTTGAAAGCCACGGCCAGGGCCTCGAAGTCCTCGGTGGCTTCCAGCCGGACACGGTGCAGCGCCTGCAGGCGTTTCCAGGTCTCGCGCGGGTCGTCCAGGGCGTCGGGCTCGCGCGCGCCCAGGACGGCTTCGACTTCGTCGCCGGCGAAGCCGCGCGCGGTGAAGACGTAGCGGAGGCGCTCGAGGAGGAAGGTCTCGAGGTCGCGGACCACGTCCGCTTCCGGGCGCTTGAGCTTGCCGCCGTAACCGGCCACCGTTGCCACCACGAGCTTGCGCAAGCTCGGCCGCCTTTCCGTCTCGTCCGTCTGCCAGAAATCGAGGAGGACGCGCACCGCACCCTGCGCCGCCCGGCGCAGGCCGTAGGGATCGCTGCTCCCCGTGGGCACGAGGCCGAGACCGAAGTACCCGGCCAGCGTATCGAGCTTGTCCGCCAGCGACACCGCGCCGAACACGGTGGCGTCGCCGCCGCTGAAGACGCGGGCAGGGGCGCTGCCTTCCTCGATCGAGACCGGGTGGTAGTGCCAGCGCACGGCCTCCGCGACGTTGGCCTGGGGATGCCCCTGCGCGCGCAGGTAGATCCCGCCCATCACGCCCTGCAGCTCCGGGAACTCGCGGACCATGAGCGTGGTCAGGTCCGCCTTGGCCAGCCGGGCCGCCTCGCGTGCCGTCTCGCGCTCGCCCTTGGTGAGGATGCCCAGCCCCTCGCCCATCGTGTCGACGAGGCCGGCCATGCGCTCCGCCTTCTCCGCGTAGGTGCCGAGGCCCTGGTGGAGCGTCACGCCCGAGAGGTCCCGGACGCGGTCGCTCAGCGGCCGTTTCATGTCCTCGGCGAAGAAGAACGCGCCGTCGCGCAGGCGCGCCGTCACCACGCGCTCCATCCCGCGCACGATCTCCGCTTCCGCCGCGCGGTCCGCGTTGGTGAGGGCGGCGAAGCGCGTGACGTGCTCCCCTTCCCCCAGCGGAATGTACCTCTGGTGATGCACGAGGACGGTCTGCAGGACTTCTGTGGGCAGCTTGCGGAACTCATCGGGGATGCGCCCGAAGACGACGGTCGGCCACTCCACGAGATGCTTCCATTCCTCGAGCAGGCCGAAGTCCTGCACATTGGTGGCGCCGCCCTTCGCGAGTTGGTCCCGGATGGCACGCTCGCGCTCGCCCGGGTCGACGGTCACGCAGCGTTCTTGGAGCCGCGCGCGATAGTCTGACCAGGAAGTCACCTTGACCTTCTCACTCGACCGCCCGCGAGGAAGGAAACGATGACCGCGCGTCTCTGCTCCGCTCGTGACGATCGGTTTCCTGGCCCCGGCCTGCTTGTCGTGAATGGTGACGAGAACGACTTCCCCGTCGAGCAACGCCACGATCCACCGAATGGGGCGACCGAACGGGAGATCCCCCCTGCGCTCGTCGATGAGCATCGCGTCCCAATTCATGCGCTTGGGAAAGGTCAAGGCACGGAGAAGTGGGGGGATCACTGTGCTGGACAACACCTCCCGCGCTTCGCGGCCGGTGGTCTTCCGGATGAAGAAGAGGTAGGGGTCGTTTGGCGCGGCGGCGTCCTTCGCCGCCTGCTGGAGCTGGTCCACGGGCACGCCGCTCTTCTTCGCGAAGCCTTCGGCCGCCTTGCTCCAGTTGCCCGCCGCATCCTTCGCCAGCTTCGCTGCCGGACCCCAGACCTTCTCCTCGCAGTCGGCCTGGCGTGCCGCGACCTGTCCGGTGACGACGAGACGCCGCGGCGTCGAGAAGGACTGAACTGGTTCCGGAACGAGTAAGGACGCTTGCGCCAGCTCGGTGAAGCGCTGGCGCATCTGCTCGGTGAGCCCGGGCAGCCAGGACGCGGGCATCTCCTCGACGCCGATCTCCAGCAGGAACTCAGGCACGTTTCACCGCGGCGGGAGCGTCCCCTTTTGCCGTCCGTGGCTCGGTCTCGGTATCCACACCCACGTATCGCTGCGCGATCGCGCACGCCAGCTTGCGGATCCCCAGGATCATCCCCGCGCGCTGGCTGACGGAAATCGCTCCACGCGCGTCGAGCACGTTGAACGCGTGCGACGCCTTGAGCGTCCAGTCGTAGGCGGGCAACGTGACGCGGGCGTCCTTCGCGCCCTTCGCATCCTTCGTGTCGAGGAGCCGCCAGCCTTCCTTCAGCGCGTCCTCGAAGAGCCGGCGGTGCAGGTCGACGTCGGCCAGCTCGAAGGAGTAACGCGAGAGCTGGTACTCCTCTTCCTTGCGCACGCGGCCGTAGGTCACGCCGGGGGCCCACTCCAGCGCGAACATGTCGTCCACGTCCTGCAGGTACATCCCGATACGCTCGAGCCCGTACGTGATCTCGCCCGAGATCGGGGCGAGGTCGATGCCGCCCGCCTGCTGGAAGTACGTGAACTGCGTGATCTCCTGCCCGTCGAGCAGCACCTGCCAGCCGATCCCCCAGGCGCCGAGCGTCGGCGACTCCCAGTTGTCCTCTTCGAAGCGCACGTCGTGGGCGGCGGGATCGACGCCCAGCGCGACGAGCGAGCCGAGATAGACGTCCTGGATGTCGGCCGGCGGCGGCTTGAGGATGACCTGGAGCTGCTGGTGCTTGTAGACGCGGTTCGGGTTCTCGCCGTAACGCCCGTCGGCGGGGCGCCGCGAGGGCTGCACGTAGGCGACCCTCCAGGGATCGGGGCCGAGCACGCGCAGGAACGTCTCCGGATGCATGGTGCCCGCGCCCACCTCCGCGTCCCAGGGTTGATGGATCAGACAGCCGCGATCCGCCCAGTACTTCTGGAGCGTGAACACGATCTCCTGGAGGGCCAGGCCCTTCTTGGCCGGACTCATCCGCGGATCTCCCGCGCCACGTCCCGCATGACGCGATGCGAATGCAGGTCGCGCTCGAGATGGGTCCGGATGAGGTCGCGGTGGAAGGCTTCCAGGGCCACCGGAGAGCGGGTGACCGCCGTGGGGGCGCGCGCGAAGGCTTCGCGCAGGAAGTCGTGGTCGGGCGCGTCCACCACGGGTCCGGATGCCGGCCCGCACGATTCGCAGACGAACCCGTGCGCGGGGCGGTGATAGCGGCGTTCGCCGTCCGGCAGCGGTCCGTCGCAGCCCGCGCAGTGATCGAGAGGCGGGTAGATCCCGTGCAGCTTCAGCAGCCAGGCCTCCAGATACCGACCGAGCACGCCCGTCTCCGTCCCCCCGTCGACCGCGGCCACGATGGCGAGGGCGAGCCGGTACACGGCGTCCTCCGCCTCGCCTTCCTGCGCGAACGCGTCGAGCAGCTCGGCGAAGTACGAAAGGGCCAGCGCCTCGTCCAGTCCGCGTTCCCCAGCGCGGAACGCGGAGCGGATCAGCTCGCACTCCCCCAGCCGGTACAGCTCCGTCCCCTGGCGGCCGTAGAGGCTGACCCGGACCTCGCTGAGCGGCTCGAGCGCCGATTGATAGCGCGGACGCGCTCCCCGCGCCCCCTTGGCCACCGCGCGCAGCTTTCCACGCTCGCGGGTGAGCAGGACGACGATCTTGCTCGACTCGCCCAGCTTGAACGTGCGCAGGACGATGGCATCCGAGGAGATGGGAGGCATGAGGGCGTGAGCGCGATCGAACGAAGAGCGTAACTTACCACGGCGGGCACGCGCCCGCCACGCGCGCGGGCCGAAGGCCGCCGCCCTTCGGGTAAGCTTGACCGATGCCCCTCCGTCCCCTCCGCATCGTCTTGATCGTGGCCGGCGCCGCCGTGCTCGGCCTCTGCTGGAACGGCCTCAGCGGCCGCGGCTTCGCGTTGACGCAGAACGCGTACCTCCAGGAGGGGGACGTCGAGGTCGACGCGGCGGAGGCCCGCACCCGCCTCGACCAGGGCGCGCTCTTCCTGGACGCCCGGCCGGTCGCGTTCTACGAGATGAGCCACATCCCGGGCGCGATGCCCCTCCCGGAGGACGACTTCGACCGCGCGTTTGCGAAGATCGAGCCGCGCCTCCGGTCCACGTTCGACATCGTCGTGTATTGCAGTGGGTTCGGCTGCGAGGCCAGCCACCTCGTGGCGCGCAGGCTCAAGGAGCGCGGCATCCCGGCCATCGTCCTCGCCGAGGGCTGGCCGGCCTGGACGGACGCGGGATATCCGGTCAAGGAGGGTCCGCGGCCATGAGGTGGCTGCGCCATCCCGCCCTCTACTGGCTCGTGTCCATCGGGCTCGGCGCCGTGTTCGTCTACGCCAGCTTCGACAAGATCGCGCACCCGCAGGACTTCGCGCGGATCGTGTATCGCTATCGCCTCGCCGGCCCCACCGCCGGCCTCGGCGTCGTCCCCGCCAACGTCCTGGCCGTCGTGCTGCCCTGGATCGAGGGGGTGACGGGCGTCCTCCTCATCACCGGCCTCTGGCGGCGCGAGGCCGCGGCCCTGGCGGGGGGAATGCTGGTGACGTTCCTGGCCGCGGTGAGCTACGTCCTCTGGCAGGGCATCGACGTCGCGCACTGCGGCTGCTTCACCGTGGGTGGCGAGGGCCGCGGCGCGGGATGGACATTGATCGCAAGCGATCTCGGGCTGCTGCTTGCCGCCGCGTACGTGGTGCTCGTCCGGCCCCAGGCGCCATCGCCGGTCACCTCGGCCGCGGTGCCGGCGAGCTAGCGAAGCCGCCAACTCGTTCTCTACACACAGACCACTGAGAGACCGTTGAGACGTTGCCGCCTTCATGCGGCAGTGCTACCCTCGCCGCCCTACCAAGAAAACAGGAATGGGGGGCCGCATGCGCTTCATGAAGCATCTGTCCCGAGGTCTCGTCCTGCTGATGCTGGCCCTCGCCGTTCCGGGCCTTGCGCAGGACAGCCAGCGGTCCCAGCCGGTTCCTCCGGAGGACGGGAGCACGGACCCGCGGTCCCTCGGTATCCGAGAGCGGGACGATAACGACGCCTGGGAACGGCGCGAGTGGTTGAGGGAGCGGTTCGGCGGAGAGTTGGACAAGGACTTCTCTCAACGCGTCCTGAAGGAGGCGGCCAAGGAACGGTCCAGGCATCCCGGTCACTTCGTGCCGGCCACCAAGGGATCCGCCAGTCTGCTGACTCTCGCCCCCGCGACCAGCGCGTGGAGCAATCTCGGGCCCACGTCCTCCAACAAGATCCAGAACTTCTATACCCTGCACAAGGTCAACAGCGGCCGCCTGCGCGCGATCCTGCCGCATCCCACGGATCCCAATACGGTCTATGTGCTCGCCGCCGGTGGCGGGCTGTGGAAGACCACCGACTTCCTGGACGCGGAACCGCAGTGGGTGCCCAAGACCGACTTCGTCGGCTCCACGAACGGCGGTTCCGTTTCGTTCGGCCAGTCACCCACCACGCTCTACCTGGGCACCGGAGATCCGTTCGAGGTCGGAGTGGGCGGCTTCGTCCTCACGTCCACCGATGGCGGCGATACGTGGGGCGCTCCCATCGCCCTTGGCTCCGCGAACAAGGTGCTCGATCTGAAGGTGGACAGCTCCCTGGGCCACGACATCCTTCTCGCCGGAACCAACACGGGCCTCTTCCGCTCGCAGGACGGTGGGCTGGCCGTGGCCACGACGCAGGACTCGTTCGGCGATGACCTGGTCGCCTCCATGCATCTCAGCACCGACCGTGGCGCCACCTGGTCACCGATTCCCAATGCCGGGAACGTCTTTTCCGGCGCCTCTCGCACCACCGTCGCATCCGGGAAGCCGGGCGACAGCGTCGTCTACGCCTTCGCCGCTGGTGTGCCCGACGCCAACCTCAACTACCCCCAGTTGGATCTTTTCCGCTCTAGCGACGGCGGCCTCAACTGGGTGGCCCTCCAGATCAACGGCATCGTTCCCACCGGCGCCAATCCGGACGCCCCGGACATGCGCATCCTCGGGGGTCAGGCCTGGTACAACCAGATGATCCTCGTGGATCCCACCGACCCCACCGGCAACACCGTCTATCTGGGTGGCCAACTCTCCTCTGCGAAGTCGATCGACGGCGGCGCCTCCTGGACGATCCTCACGGACTGGCTCGGCCAGTTCGGTCTTCCTTATGCTCACGCGGACTTCCACGGCGCCGCCTTCTCCACCGGCGGCGGCGTCCATCGCCTCTTCTTCGGCAACGACGGCGGGCTGTTCGTGTCCACCGACGAGGGTCTCACCTGGGACGACAGCAAGAACCGCGGCCTCGTCACCCATCAGCCCTACACGATCACGTCCAATCCAATCGTCGGAGACGTCGACAGCGTGATGATGGGTCTCCAGGATAACGGGACGCTCGTCCGGGTGGGGAGCAGCTCCGTATTCGATCAGACCCTGGGCGGAGACGGCCTGGGCGTGACCTGGAGCCAGGCCAACGACGCGGTGAGCATGACGAGCCTCCCCTTCGGGCGGATCCTCCGCTGCATCGCCAATCCCCCGGACGATCAGAGCAAGTGGCTGTCTTCGTTCACGGGACTGTTCGACAGCCCCTCATTTTTCACTCTCCTGGATAACGCCCAGGCGTCGGCAGATCCGACCGGTCTTGTTTTCTATACCACCCGGATAAATTCCGTCTTCCAGACGTCCGATGGAGGTGCGAGCTGGACGCCCATCCTCGTCTCCGGCTCGGGAGGCGTGTCCGCCGACCGCGGTGTGCGCCGCGGTCTGTTCATGATCGGCACGAGCCCCATCGATACACAGCACCTCGCCGTCATCGGCAACACCCGCTTCTGGATCAGCAGCACGGGTGGGCCGCCTTGGATAGAGCTCAACTTGGCGGACCTGATCCCCGGCTGGCAGGAGAGGGGCACGTCGAGCGCCGAGTGGGCCAACAATGATCTCCTGTATGTGTCGTCCGAGACACCGGTCGCGGGGGCCACGCGCTTCGCCAAATCCAGCGACGGTGGCGCAACTTGGACGGCACCGGCCAACGCGGGCCTCCCCGATCTGCCGCTGGCCAGGATCCGGGTCGACTATCGCGATGCCACGGGACAGACGCTGTACGCCGCCACCTGGATCGGTGTGTACAGGACGACGGATGGAGGCGAGACCTGGAGCCACTTAGGAATCGGGCTTCCCCAGGTCCCGATCCAGGATATCTATCTCGCTCCGAGAAGCGCATACCTCCGGGTGGCGGCGTATGGCCGGGGGGCTTGGGAGCTGACTCTCCCGCCCGACGCCACCATCACCACGGTGGCTTCGGCGGTGCAAGGACAGCAGGACATTCTCGCTTCCGCTCCCGCTCAGCCTGGTGCCAGCTATTCCTGGAACATCACCGGCGGCAGCATCCTCTCTGGGAGGTACGATCCGACTCTCACCTACGCCGCAGGTACGGGCGCAAGCCTGACCCTCAGCCTCACGGTCACAAACGGAGCGGGCGAGACCGCCTCTTCATCGCTCGTCGTTCCCATCACCGCGGCGCCGCCGCCCGACGCCACCATCACCGCTCCCGCCGCGACCACCCAGGGCGCGTCGGGACTCGTGGCGTCCGTTCCCGCCCAGATCGCCGCGACCTACGCCTGGTCCATCGTCGACGGCCGCATCACGTCGCCCAGCAACGGATCCTCGATTACCTTCGCTGCGGGAATGCAGCCGTCTCTCCTGCTGCGGGTCATCGTCACGAACGGCGTCGGCAAGCAGCGAGTGGGCTTGAAGCGCGTCGACGTGCTGCCGGCGCCGCCGCCCGACGCGACCATTACCGCCGACG
>QHVP01000288.1:0-2105 GCA_003222295.1 Acidobacteriota bacterium
CGTGAACACGTACACGGACCAGGTGGACAAGCTCCTCACCCGCAACAGCATCTTCGTGAACCGCTTCAAGGACGTGGGCGCGTTCTCCAAGGAAGACGCGCTCTCCTACGGGTGGGTGGGCCCGTGCCTGCGCGGTTCCGGCGTGGCCTACGACGTCCGCAAGGACCATCCCTACTCCGGCTACGAGCAGTACGACTTCGACGTGCCGGTGGGCACCGTCGGCGACTGCTACGACCGCTACCTCGTGCGCATGGAGGAGATCCGCCAGAGCCTGCGCATCATCGACCAGGCCCTCACCAAGCTCCCCGGCGGCCCCGTCATCGTGGACGACAAGAAGGTCGCGCTGCCGCCGAAGGCCGAGGTCTACTCGAACATCGAAGCCCTCATGAACCACTTCAAGCTGGTCTACGAGGGCATCCTCCCGCCCAAGGGCGAGGTCTACGGCTACACCGAGGGCGCCAACGGCGAGCTGGGGTACTACATCGTGAGCGACGGCAAGAAGTTCCCGTGGCGGGTGAAGGTGCGGCCCCCCTGCTACAACATCTATCAGGCCTTCCCGCAGATGATCCGCGGCGGCCAGCTCGCGGACGCGGTCGCGATCATCGGCGGGCTCAACGTCATCGCGGGCGAGCTGGACCGATGAGCGAAACGAAGCCCACGCCGGCCGCCAAGCCGGATCACGTGCGCGCCACCATCGACGGCAAGCCCATCGAGGTCCCCAAGGGCACCACCGTCATCCAGGCCGCGGCGCAGATCGGGATCGACATCCCGCGCTTCTGCTACCACGAGGACCTGCCCATCGACGGCAACTGCCGCATGTGCCTGGTCGAGGTCGAGAAGATGCCCAAGCTCCAGATCGCCTGCAACACGCAGGTGTCGGAGGGCATGGTCGTCCACACCGAGAGCGACAAGGCCAAGCAGGCCCATCGCACCACGCTCGAGTTCCTGCTCATCAACCATCCGATCGACTGCCCGGTGTGCGACCAGGCCGGCGAGTGCTACCTGCAGGACCAGTACATGGACGTCGGCCTCCACGACTCGAAGGTGGAGCCGGAGGAGAAGGTCCACAAGCGCAAGGTGGTGGACCTCGGGCCGATCATGCTCGACGCCGAGCGCTGCGTGCTCTGCAGCCGCTGCCTCCGCTTCGAGCAGTTCGTGACGGGCACGAACAGCTTCGAGTTCAGGAACCGCGGCGACCACACGCAGATCGCGACCTTCGAGGACCGGCCCATCACCCACAACTACGCCTGGAACCTGGCCGACGTCTGCCCGGTGGGCGCGCTCCTCAGCCACGACTTCCGCTTCAAGATGCGCGTCTGGTTCCTGGAGGCGCAGGACTCGGTGGAAGTGCACCGCCTGCGGCCGCGGCGCAACGTCGAGGTCAACAAGTCCTGGATGTGCGACATCGGGCGCGTCGAGTACAAGGAGATCGCGCTGGACACGCGCGTCACCGCCGCGCGCGTGCGCCGCGCCGCGGGATGGGAAGAGACGACGGTGGCCACCGCGCTCGACCTCGTGACGGAGAAGATCCTGGCCGCGCCCCGCGCCTCCGCCTTCCTGGCCACGCCCCAGGCCACCAACGAGGACGTCTACATGTTCCGCCTCCTTTCCGAGCGCGCGGGCGGGATGCTCGACTTCCGCGTGGGCAACCCGCAGGCGCGAACGCAGGTCCGTGAGGACAACGTCCTCCTGCGCGCCGATCGCAGTCCCAACACGACGGGATGCCTGGACCAGGGGATCGGCCGGGACGGCGTGGATGCGATCCTGAAGGCCTGCGCATCGGAGGCGGTGAAGGTGCTCGTCCTGCAGGGCTCGGACCTGCTCGCGGACCCGGGCGTCGCGGCGGCGGCGGCCAAGGTGCCCTTCGTCGCGGTCATGGCCTCGCACGAGCACCCGGAGCTCGCGAAGGCGCACTGCGTGGTGCCGGCGGCGGTCTGGGCGGAGGTGGACGGCACGTTCACGAACTACCAGCGCCGTGTGCAGCGGATCAAGCGCGCGGTGGCGCCTCCGGGCGCGGCAGCGCCGCGCTGGGAGCTGGCGGCCGGACTCATCACGCGCCTGGGCGAGCCGATCACGCTGAGCTCGGCCCGTGACGTGTTCGCGCT
>QHVP01000288.1:2124-7946 GCA_003222295.1 Acidobacteriota bacterium
CCCCAGCAAGCGAGGGCCTGACCATGGCCGCCGGCGTCATCACCGTCAACCGCGACACCAAGCCGGGCCTCTTGCCCGTGATGTACGGGATGTACATCGTCTTCAGCAACATGATCAAGACGCTGTTCGGCAAGGAGCTGGCCACCATCCAGTTCCCCGAGCAGAAGCGGCCGACCTCCACCCGCTACCGCGGGATCCACGTCCTCACCCAGCGCGAGGACGGCACGCCCAAGTGCGTGGCCTGCTACATGTGCGCGACGGTGTGCCCCGCGGAGTGCATCTTCATCGAGGCGGGCGAGCGGCCGGAGAAGGACATCGAGAAGTACCCCACGCGCTTCGAGATCGACCTCCTGCGCTGCGTCTACTGCGGCTTCTGCGTGGACGCCTGCCCGGAGGAGGCCATCGTGATGAGCCGCGAGAACGACCTCGTGGGCACGTCGCGGGCCGAGCTGATCATCGACCGCGACCGCCTGATGGACCGCGGGAAGCTGATGGAGTACGGCGCCGGGTACCGTCCCTCCGACCACGACGTCCGGCGCCCCGTGCGCATCGCCGCCCTCGAGCGGCTGAGGCGCGAGCACGGGATCGTGCCCGGCATGCCGGAGCCGCGGTCGAGCCGGCCGGCGCCTGGCTAGGGCTTCTCGCCGGCGTGTCGTTCGACGTCGAGGCCTGCTGCCTGTCCCGGGTGATGGTCTCGCGGTACCTCGTTTACTGTACTCAGATCGCGTACGATCGCGACCCTCCTGAAGGCACCCTTCCCCGCCGTCACCCCAAGATCTTGGGTGGCACGGCGAGGCGAATCGTACGCAGATCGAGTACAATCAAGAGCCAGATGAGACACTCCTTCCTCGACCCCGGCACCGTCCTGTTCGGCAAGACGCGAAGGCGAGTGCTCGGGCTGCTCTTCGGGCATCCGGACGAGTCGTTCTACGTCCGCGACATCGTGAGACGGAGCGGCGCCGCCCAGGGCGCGATCGCGCGCGAGCTCGACGCCCTTCTGGGCGCCGGCCTCTTGCGGCGGCACGAGGACGGGCGGAACGTCTACTACCAGGCCGACAAGCAGGCGCCGGTCTTCGCGGAGCTCGAGCGGCTGGTCGCGAAGACGATTGCGCGCAGCGACGCCTTTCGGGAGGCCCTGGCCCCTCTGGCCGCCCGTGTCGAGTTCGCGGTGATATTCGGATCGGGCGCGGCCAACCTCCTCGTGATCGGGGACGTGCGACCCGCCGAAGTCACGGAGGCCCTGGCGGCGATGAAGCCGCGCCGGACCGTCAGTCCCAAGGTCTACCCCATGACGGAATTCCGGAAGAAGGCCGCGGAGAACCCTCGCTTCTTCACGAGCTTCCTTTCCGGGCCGCCCCTCTTCGTGATCGGCGAACCGGACGACTTCAGACGCGTGCGAGCGACCCGAAGGTCGAGACGCGCCCTCCGTTAGTCGGACGGGCGGACTCGGCGAGCCGATGAGGGAGGGCTCGATCGTCGTGCGCGAATGGGAGGAGGCGGACGCCGAGGCCGTCGCGGAGCAGGCCAACGACCGCCGCGTGTGGCTGGGCCTGCGCGACGCCTTCCCGCATCCCTACGGGATCGAGGACGGGAAAAGGTTCATCGCCATGGCGCGCGCGATGACGCCGCGGACCTACTTCGCGATCGAGGTCGAGGGCCGGCTGGCCGGCGGCATCGGCTATACCCTGCACTCCGACGTCCAGCGGATCGGCGCGGAAGTCGGCTACTGGCTCGGCCACGAGTTCTGGGGCAGGGGCATCGCGACCACCGCCTTGCGCCTGATGACGAAGCACGCGTTCGAGGCGGATCCCGAGCTGCGCCGTCTCTACGCCGTTCCCTACGCCTCCAATGCGGCGTCCGCGCGCGTCCTGGAGAAGGCGGGCTATACCCGCGAGGGAACTCTCCGCCAGAGCGCGATCAAGGACGGCCGGGTCCTCGACCAGTGGATGTACGCGATCGTGCGTGTATCCTGATCACAGATGTTCCCGAACTCGCACTTCGCGCTGGCCACGCACGTCCTGACCGTCCTCGCCGTGCACCGTGACGCGGGACCCGTGACCTCGGCCCGGATCGCCCGCAGCATCAACACCAATCCCGCGTTCCTGCGCACCCTGCTCGGCCGGCTCCGGGAGGCCGGCCTGATCGAGATCTCCCTGGGCAAGGGCGGCGGCGCGCGGCTGGCGCGGGCGGCCTCGCGCGTGACCCTGGCCGACGTCTATCGCGCGGTGGAGAAGCGGCCCCCGATCCAGCTCCACCGCTGCGCGCCCGACAAGCGTTGCCTCGTGGGCCGCAACATCCTGCCTCTGCTGGACGACGTCGTGACCGACGTCGAGACGGCCGCCTTGCGCCGTCTGGCCGATACGACCGTCGCCGATCTGGCCGCCCGGGCCCTCCGCCGCGGCTGAGGCCACCCTTCCCGAAGTTCACGACCTTTCACGGATCTAATGGTAAGTGAGTCACGTACACACTAGCACGAACGGCGACACCCCGTCGCCGCCGGAGGACACATGACGAACAAGCTCGAGAACAAGGTCGCCCTCATCACCGGTGGCACCACCGGCATCGGCCTCGCCACCGCCAAGCGGTTCGCGGCGGAAGGCGCGCGCGTGATCGTCACCGGGCGCAACCGCGAGACCCTGGAGGCGGCGCGGAAGGAGCTCGGTGATCGCGCCGAGGTCATCGAATCGGATGCGGGAGACGAAAGGCAGATCGCGCAGCTCTTCGAGGGCCTGGCCAAGACGCACCGCCGGCTGGACGTGCTCTTCCTGAACGCGGGCACCGCGAAGTTCGCCCCTCTGGCCGAGGCGTCGGTGAAGGACTTCGACGCCATGTGGACCCTGAACGTCAGGGGCCCGTGGCTCGCCCTGAAGCACGCGCTGCCCCTGCTCGCCGAGGGCGCGACCGTGCTCGTGAACACGTCCGTCGCCAACCAGAAGGGCCTGCCGGGCGCCGCCGCCTACGCCGCCACCAAGGCCGCCCTGCGCGCGGTGGTCCGGGGCGCGGCCACGGAGCTGGCGGGCCGGAAGATCCGCGTCAACGCCATCAGCCCGGGCCCGGTCGAGACGCCGATCTTCGGCAAGCTGGGCCTCTCCAAGAACGCGGCCGACGATTTCCTGAAGGATGCGGCCACCCGCATCCCGCTGGGACGGATCGGAGCCGCGGACGAGGTCGCGGGCGCGGCGGTCTTCCTGGCCTCGGCGGACGCGTCCTTCATCACCGGCAGCGAGCTCGCGGTGGACGGAGGCCTGGCCCAGGTCTGAGCTATTCTTCGCCCATTGCGAGTCAGCCCGAGGTCGACGCGGCTCGACGCGCTCCAGCGAAAACAGGATGCGCGCCGCGGAAGCCTTCCTCGCGAAGGTCGGGATCGCGCTGCGCTACGGAGCGACCAAGGGCCTGCCGCTGGCCAGCCTCTATCAGGCCTTCGCGGGCGCGGATCCGGACAAGGCGGCGCTGGCGCGCGGCATCACCCTGACCAATCGCCTGCTGGGCGAGGCACACGGCATCGAGGTGCACGTCATCGCCGGACGAGTGACGCTCGTCCATCGCTCCCTGATGCCGCCGCTGTACACGCTGGTGCGGCGCGGGCGCGCTCTCGACGACCTGGACGGACTCAGCGTGCACGCACGGACCGCCCTCGCCCTTCTCCGCGAGAGGAAGGAAGTGACAGCAGGGGACGTGCGCCAGCGCCTCGCCCTTCGCGCCGACCCGCGGCGGGATCCCGCCTATTCCGCGCTCGGCGAGCTCACGCGGCTCCTGCTCGTGGATCGCGGGCCCTTCCAGGTCCCGAAGGCGGGTATCCCGTATCTCAGCACGGAGGGGTACCCGTACCACCTTCTCGACGAGGTGCACCCCGAGATCGTCCGCGCCGCCCGCCACTCGGTCGATGCCGCCGCCGACGGTCTGCTTGAGGCCTACATCAATGGGGCCGTCTTCGTCCGGGTGCGCAAGCTGGCCACCCTCTTCCGCTTCCTCTCCAGCGGAGAGATCGACGCCGCCCTGGGACGGCTGGGCGCCCGCGGCGACGTCGCCCTCGCGGGGACCGGCCGCGATGTGGTCGCGATCGGGACTGAGGGCCGCGAATAGGCTCCGATCCTGGATCGCGCTTTCGGCGTCCGGCAGATGGGGCAGTTCGCCATCCTCGGTTCCCGGCCCAGGGTGACGGTGACGGGGCCGAGGGACTGGCCGGTATCGGTGAGCCTCGCGCCGAAGGTCAGGGTGCGTCCGCTGAGCCGCCCCGACATCCGCGCCTCGTGGAAGACGCCGCGGTCGATCGGGAAGGCGGTCACGTTCCACTGCGCGGCCACGTCGAAGCGGCCGTCGGCGTCGAAGGGAATCGGGCCGGTGACGTCACCGTAGGTACAGCCGATATGGGCATGGGCGCCGTCGGCGCGCACGAGGAGGCCGGCCTCCTCCCCGCCCCACGTCCCCACGGCGACGGTGCCCGGCTCGAGGCGCGAGGCCCCGCAGGCGGCGAGGAGAGCCAGGGCCGGCACGAGCAGCCTTCTCGTGCTCATGGTGAGATGCTACCGCGATGAACGACGGGTACGAATACGGCGAGCAGGTCGGGGCCGCTGCGGCCGGGCAGACCGTGGCCGTCCACCTCGCGCTCCGCCATCGCCATTCGAGCGCGGAGGTCTGGACGGCCCGCATCGCCGCGGGGGAGGTCCTCGTCGACGGCGAGGCCGCGGTGGCCAGCGCGCCCCTGCGCGCGGGACAGGTCGTGGTCTGGCGGCGACCGCCCTGGGAAGAGCCGGCGGTGCCGCTGGCCTTCGCCGTACTTTTCCGCGACGAGCATCTGCTGGCGGTGGCCAAGCCGCGCGGGCTGCCCACCATGCCCGCGGGCGGATTCCTGACCCACACGCTGCTGCACGTCGTGCAGCGGCGCTTTCCGGAGGCGGTCGCGATGCACCGCCTCGGACGCGGCACGTCGGGCATCGTCCTCTTCGCGCAAACGCACGCGGCGCGGCGCGGGATCGCGAAGGCCTGGCGGTCGGGCGCGGGGGTCAAGCACTATCGCGCGCTGGTGGCGGGCGTGCCGTCACGCGAAGCCTTCGACGTCGACACTCCGATCGGCCTCGTCGATCATCCGCGGCTCGGCCGCGTGTACGCCGCGGTGAGGGAAGGCAAGCGATCGCTCACGCACGTGCGCGTGCTGGCGGTGCGCGATGGGCAGGCCCTGGTGGAGGCCACGATCCCGACGGGCCGGCCGCATCAGATCCGCATCCACCTGGCCGCGGCCGGGCATCCGCTGGTCGGCGATCCGCTCTACGCGGCCGGCGGCGGTCTCAGGCCCCAGCCCGCGCTGCCGGGAGAGTGCGGATATCGCCTGCATGCGCATCGGCTCTCCCTCGATCACCCGGTGACAGGGGCGCGGGTCGAGATCGAGTGCGGGCCGCCGCGCGCGTTAGCGATAGCGTGACTTCACGCAGGCCTGTTCCAGGCCGGCCGCGCAGCCCTGCTTGTACAGAGCGAGCGCATGCTGGAGGTCGCGGGCCACACCCTCCGCGTTGTCGTACATGCGCGCGAGCTCGAAGCAGGCTTCGCCCACGGAGGCATCGCACGCCTGCTGCATGCGCTGGACGCCCTGCGCCGGGTCGCGCGTCAGGTGCTCGCCCAGGCGCTGGTGGTGGCCGTAGCGGTAGCAGCTGGCCTGGTGGCCGCCGTCGCAGGCCTTCTTGTAGGCGGCCAGGGCATGGGGCATGTCGCGGGGAGTGCCCTGCGCCTGTTCGTACATGGGGGCGGCGCGGGCGCAGCCGTTGATGTCGCCGCCGGCGCAGGCCTCCTCGAAGAGCTTGAGGGCGCGCACGAGGTCCGGCGCCATC